>JARQTN010000159.1:7349-54350 GCA_029976695.1 Lewinellaceae bacterium | reverse complement strand
GCACCGGTAATCAGGCCTTTCGTATTTAGTTCAGCTTTAAAAGAAGATTCGTATACACCTGGCTTACAAGGTATTGTATAAATATTGGATTTGCCGTCTTTTCTGTTTTTTGTGAATAAATAAATCAGGCCGTCATGCACCACCATGGCTTCACAATCGAAATTATGCGCGAAGGAGGGGAAAAAGGAAATCTGTTCGGGATAGGAAAAATGGATCTCCCCAACCAATTTTGCCGTCTGTCCTTTCAGGTCTGCTTTGCGCACAATGTAAATCATCAGGTCTTTGCGTGCCCCGTTATTGTTCCCGAAATCCCCGATGTAGATAAATTCATCATCAGCCGTGATTTCTTCCCAGTCCCGGTTTTTTGCCCCTTCGACCCGGACCTTCCGGATGAGTTCTTTTGACCCCGGACGAAAAACCAGCAATTCCGGTTCGCCCCCGCTGTCATTATGGCTGACCAGCGTGCCGTCGTCCAGCAAGATCATCCCGCTGCTTTCCGTCAAGGCATCCGGGAGCTCCGATACTTCCCTGATGTCATCCAGATTGATCGCCTGCCCGGTTAGTAGACCGGGTAACGCCAATAAAAATATGGGTACTAATTGCTTCATGTACATGCAAATGAGAAATGAGGAATAAGGATTAAATTTTCCATCATTCGCTTTCCACTAACCACTTTCGCAGATGCTGCTTTCCGGGCTGGTCCGGTTATTTGGATACACGACAGATGGAAAATCCAAAAAGACAGCAAGGTAAAATCCATTTCTTAGTAAAGGTGAATTTATATATTCGGTGGTGAAAATAGGCAAAAACGGATGTTCATCGCTGTAGATATCGGGAATTCAAATATCGTTTTAGGCATTCACAACGGTGAGGCCTGGCACCACCTGTGGAGGTGGGAAACGCACCTGGCGGAGGCTGAACTCTACTACTCCACCCAAATTGCAGACGTATTCCTTGAGGCCGGCATCTCTTTGACTCCACATGACACCATCGGACTGAGCAGTGTTGTTCCGGACCTGACAAAAGGGATGCGCACTGCTTTGGAGAAACTCTTTGAGAAAGAAGTGCTGGTCCTCGACCCGAGAGAGGTCCTCGGGATCAGGATCTCTCCTGCCCGGGCCAGCGAGATCGGGAGTGACCTGGTGGCCAACGCGATCGCCGGATTCCACCGCTTTCCGGAAGGATGCCTGATCGTGGACTTTGGTACCGCACTGACATTTACGGTTGTTTCCAGCCAGGGTGAGGTCATCGGCGCGAATATTCTTCCGGGACTGAAAACTGCGATCAGGTCACTCTTCGGCAATACGGCAAGGCTCCCTGAAGTACCCATAGAACTCCCGGCTTCTAAAATCGGAAAAGACACGATCACGGCAATCCAGAGCGGTGTGTTATGGGGCTATACCGGCCTTGTCAGGGAAATGATCCGGATGATCAGGGAAGAATCCGGTCAAGCGTTTCCCGTGGTTGCCACAGGGGGGCTTTCCGCAATCATGGGCCCGGTCAGCAGTTTGTTTGACGAGATCAACCCGCACCTGACACTGGACGGGATCCGGCTGGAACTGGATCCTGCCGGAGGCACATAAAAAAAAGGAAGCTACGTTTAGCTTCCTTCACAAAGACCAGATTAGTATGAAAAAACTCTACTATATTTTTATCGGTTTCCCAATGCTTTCATTTTGATCGTGTCACAGCTCCGCGTTTTGTTACAAGGCACGTCTGCTGTTGAATATGCATGTATAACGCTAAGAGGACACATCCTTGTTACATGATTGACTACGGAATAGATAAAATGCGGGCCCTGATCTATGAACGTGGAAAGAAATCGCATGAGGAGGCCATCAATACCTCCATTCGTCCAGGTATTTGACAAACAACTTGGCCGTGTTGATCGCGTCATCCAGCGCCCGGTGATGACTGCCTTCGAACTCAAACCCTTCCCTGTCGATGGTTTTATACAGGCCCTGTTTCCTGTTTAAGCCGCGGATCCGGTGGTACTGGGCCTTTACATCGACATGCGGCTTGAGCCAATCCGTGTCGAGGTCAAACTGTTCACAGTCGCTTTGCAGAAGGTCGATATCCTTGGCACCCCAGCTGCAGAGGATCGTATGGATCTCATCCTTTCCCAGCCAGTGCAGGAAGGTGTCCAACACATCATCAAAATGGGCTGCACGGTTGACATTCACCTGGTCGATACCTGTCAGTTCCTGGCAATAGGCAGAGAGCATCGGGTGCCGGACCGGCCTGACATAAGACTGAAAACTGTCTTTATACTCCCCGATCGAGCTTAGCCGCACGGCCCCGATCTCAATGATCTCCTGGGCCCTGCCCAGGGCATTCCCGCTCCAACACGTCGCTTCAAGGTCAAAAATGATAAACTGCACAAAAATTGAAAATTGTTCGGAGTTCTTTGTTTACAAGATGTTTTCCATGGCGGCCTCGATCAACTTTTTATCCCACACGATACCGCGTTCAAGCTTGTATGATGCCAGCCGGTTGTGGTAAAAATAGAGAAACTTGAAACTGTCGCTGACAATTTTGCCATTTTTTGAAAAACGCAGCGGCTTGTCCGTGTGGAAAATGCCAAGCTTTGAGATTCCGTTCATGATCACCTCCTTGACGGTCAGGGTCCTGATTTCTTCCTCCAGCAGCACCTCCCCATTATCCTCCATTTCTTTCAGGGCTGCTACAACCTGGTAGGTGACCGATTCAAACAGTTCAGCATCAAAGATAAAATCATCAAAAGGCAGGCTGATCAGCCCGAAGATATCCAGGTCGTCATTCATTTTCCTCAGGATCACAAATCCGACGTACGCGACGATCTGGCTAGCCAGGACCACATTATCCATGAGGTAGCTATCCACGATTTTTGAAGCAAGGATTTTCGTATACACAAATTCCCGCTGGTTGCGGATCGCCATGGAACCTGTTTGATCAAAATACTGCCTGATGTCGACCTTTTTCCCTTTCTCATCAAGTGAGTTTCCGTCTGCATCAAGGCGATTTCCAAATACATCCATGGGCGCACCGAAAGAGAGAGTGATTTCGCTTCCCTTGGAAAAAGCCCGCCAGGCAAAGGACAGGATCTGTCCAATGCTCTGAAAATCATCCCGGGCAGCGATGAATTTTTCCTCTCCTTTGTTCTTTAAATACTGATTGATCAGGAGTTTGGCCTCAAGGACAAACGGATAGCTCAGGATCAGCGGAACGACGACCACTTTTCTATCGCCTTTGCGCAACATCGCCCGTTGGGCGGCAATGATCGAGTTCATCAACCCCAGCTTCAGATCCTGCTCAATCTTTCCCGACCGCGACCGCGTGCCGCCGGGAAAGAAAATGCTGTTCGTCCCCTTCTCGATGGAGAGCTGGGACATTGTTTTCAGGGTCTCATGGTACAGCGGATTCCGTTTGCGGCGATCCACGCGATAAGCACCGAGCCTGCTCATAAAATATGCGATCAGTTCAGAATCGTACAGGTTCAGTCCCGCCCCGTAAGAAAAGGAAGGAAGTCCCAGGATCATGTCGAGCACATACCCGATCAGAATACTGTCGAGATTGCTGCTGTGCGTGGGCACCACCACCATCGTCCCCTGATCCCATAATTTCCGGATCAGATCGATGTCCCCGTATACATGAAACCTGTCATATAGCTCGAACTTGCTGCCCCAGAACTTCTGGTAGTTCTTGCCGGCCGCGGTATTAAGCAGCCTGCGGAAAAAGCCGGTCAGGAATTTGCGGGCGAATTTGAACGTCTTCGGTTTGAAATTTCCCGCGATCTCTGTGGAATACCGGTTAATGATCCGCCTGAGCAATTCCTTGTTGCGCGCCTGCTTGACATCATCCCGGTGCTTTGCATTTTGAGCCAGCTCTTTCCTGGCGCGCTTCCAGAACTGGCGCTCGTTTGGCGGGTCAACCTTCCAGGGATTCTCCTTCAGCCGGATCATCTCCAGGTATATGGTCCGTGCAATCGGTTTTTCGATATCCTCATTGTATTTCGCCATGAGGTAATCCACCGTCGCATCATTGATCTCGTGGATAAATTCGGTCCTTTGCTGGTACAACCGGTGGATTGGCCAGTCCTCGATATCCGGGAGCAGTTGCGGGTAGATTTTATTATGCCTGGCCATCAGTACGGGAATCTTTTGCAAGATAAAAATCGCTTGTCAATTCTTCGATATACCCCAGGAGGTCCTCCCTGCCGCCTTTTTTTGCAGCTGAAGTGATAAATTCCCTCGGCAGGGCATGCCAATAGCGGAGCAATTCATCCCTGATCCGCTGCGCATGGGCCGGCACATCAGTACTTTTCAGCTTGTCAGACTTCGTGTAGACGAGGGCAAATGGAATGGCACGCTCCCCCAGCCAGTTGATAAAATCGAGGTCGTTCTTCTGGAGCGGGTGCCTGATATCGATCAAAACAAAGGTGCACACCAGGTTTGGGCGGAGCAGCAAATACCTCTCGATCAGGAGCTCCCATTTTTTGCGTTGTTTCTTGCTCACTTTGGCATATCCGTACCCCGGCAAGTCAGCGATCATCCATTTTTCCTCAATTTTAAAAAGGTTGATCGTCTGGGTTTTTCCAGGTTTTTTTGAAGTCCGGGCCACTTCCTTTCGTCCGACCAGCATATTGATCAGCGAAGATTTTCCCACATTCGACCGGCCGATATAGGCAAATTCCGGCATCTCGACGACGGGACACTGTGATTCATTTTCGAAACTGCCTATGAATTCGACCTCCATGGTAATGAAATGTGATTTTGAAAGGTGAAACAACAAAATTATTTTTGCCCGGGCTTGATACGACCAGGCCATGTGCGTTAAACGTTCGTTAAATCGTTGAAATGCACATGGGTTGACGCATCAATGATTGGGCCAATACGTTTATATGCTGTAAAATAGGCATTCTGAATGAAGCAATTCCATCATTTGCTCCTTGCTCTTCTCCTGATGAGTATTTCAAGTCAGCTGTCCGGACAGGTCCGCATCGGCATCAAGGGGGGACTGTCCACATTCGACATCTCTCCTTCAGACCTCCTCATCCTGGACAGAAATGATGCACAAGCCTTTCGCATGAAAATAGAAGATGCCAAGTACGGGATCCATATCGGGTTCTTCATCCAGGCAAAAACAGATTTCCTCTTCATCCAGCCCGAAGTACTCTTTAACAGCCACAGCATCGACTATGCCGTGGAAGACATCCAGACCGGGGAAACCAGGATCCTGGATGAAAATTACCAGCACCTGGACTTTCCGATCATGGTTGGATTCCGGATTGGGGTCCTCAGGCTTGGCGCCGGTCCTGTCGGCCACCTGGCCATCAGCAGCACCTCCGACCTCCTGGATGTGGATGGGTATGAGCAGACCTTCAAAGGTGTGACCTGGGGCTGGCAGGGTGGCCTTGGACTTGACCTTTGGAAGCTCCATTTCGATTTCCGGTATGAAGGAAACCTTTCCAACTTTGGCGATCACATCGTTTTCTTTGGAAACCAATACGTTTTTGACGACCGTCCAAGCCGCCTGATCGCCTCTCTGGGTATTTCCTTTTAACATGCCCGATTCGATTAATACGGAGGATTACTTCCTTTTTTCGAAATTATTTATGCCGGAAAAGTGTTAAAGTTTTATGAAAGTCATTGTAAAGAGGTGACTTTTTTAGTGGTTGAGCACACTTAAGGGTGTCTGTCAGTGTAAAGCAGAACAAGATCACACATATCACTTTTGTTGTGGTTTTCGTTTAATAAACATAGAAACCCTTGATCACATAAAAAGAACGACCATGAAAACGTACCTAACCCTTCTCGTACTAGCTATTCTAATCTCCATCCAGGCCAATGCACAGTTTTCCTTTGGCATCAAAGGTGGCGCGGCCCCGGTTGTGGCACCCAATACAAACTACACCATTGCAAACCGCGCTGTGCCTGTCGATGAGTTTACGTTCAACATCTCGGATGTAAAGAACAGTTTTTACCTGGGCGGATATACCCAGTACAACCTTGATGCATCCTTCTTCCTGCGCGGTGAAGCTTTGTATAACTGGTATGAGATCGATTACCTGGTCAACTATACATTTGAGTCCCGGTTTCGGAGCTCTGACGAAGTCACCTATACCGAGGAAGTCCACAGGATAGACCTGCCCCTCAGCCTTGGTGCACGGATCGGTACATTCGAAGTCGTTTCAGGCCTGGTGCCGCGCCTCATCGTAAAGAACGAAAATGAAATGGAATCCCTGAGCGGCTATGCCGACGAAATGAAAACCCTGCAATTGGGATTTCACTCGGGGATCGGGATAAATATCCAGCAGGTGACCGTTGGCATGACCTACCAGATGGATTTCCAGAATTATGGTGCGCATATCAGATTCAGGGGTGAGTCATTAGATCTTCAGAATCGCCCAAGCAGGATTATTTTTTCGCTGGGATACCAGTTTTAGAAACTTTGATAACCGATTTGAATGAAGCCCTAAACGTAGCGCTTTAGCTTATCCATTGATTGAAAGCCTTGCGAACTGCAAGGCTTTTTTTAATTTCGCCTTTCTTTCAAAATTTCCTTTCATGCAGCTGGTAAAACTTCCATTTTCAGGGATTCCAAATTTCTCGAAAACCGATATCGCATACCAAATGGAGGATGCGGCCCTGCGTCCTTTTTACAAGTATCCGGTCCGTAAAGAGGCGTTCAGGCAGGTCATCACAGATAAATCAGCCGAAAAAATTGACCGTGAACTCCTGTACCAGGTCATTTCAGACCAGTACAAGAGGATTTCAATCCCTGAACCGGATATCCTGGCCGCACTGAGATCAGAGGACTCGTATACGATCATTACGGCCCACCAGCCTGTCCTGTTTACCGGGCCGCTCTATTTCATCTACAAGATCGCCTCTGCGATCCACCTGGCCAGAAAACTGAATGAAGAACTGGAAGAAACGATCATCCCGCTTTTTATCACCGGGGGTGAAGATCATGATCTGGATGAAATGGACCATCTGCACCTCTTTGGAAAACGAATCACATGGGATACAAACCAGACAGGGCCTGTCGGACGTATGACGCTTGACGGGATCCCGGAAGCGGTCAGTGAAATATCGGATATTCTGGGCGATTCAGAGAATGCTGCCGAACTCCGGAAAATGATGGAATCAGCCATGTCGGGTGCGCACAGCTATGCTGATATGATGATCCGGTTTGTACATGGCCTGTTCAGCGATACGGAGCTGATCATCCTCAACATGGATGATGCCAGGCTGAAACAGGGATTTGTCGGGATCATGCAAAAGGAACTCTTCGAGCAGGTATCCCAGGAGATTGTCCCTCAGACACAAGAGAAACTCCAGGATGCCGGGTTTTCAACACAGGCCTATGTCCGGGAGATCAATCTGTTTTACCTCCAGGATCAGCAACGAAAACGAATCGAATTGAATGATGGCATGTATACGGTGGTAGACACCGGCCTTTCATTCACAGAAGATGAAATGCGCAATGAACTGGCCAGACACCCGGAGCGGTTCAGCCCGAATGTCATCATGCGCCCGCTGTTCCAGGAAAAGATGATCCCCAATCTCGCCTACATCGGCGGCGGCGGAGAGCTTTCATACTGGCTCGAGAGAAAAACCCAGTTCGAATATTACGGCATTAATTTCCCCATGCTCATCAGGCGCAATTCCGTACTCTGGATGAACCGGGGTGCCTGCAAACAAATGCAAAAATTCGAACTTCATGTAAAGGACCTGTTCACTGACATCGAAGCTCTTGTAAAAAGCTGGGTAGATCAGCATACGGACGTTGACCTGCAGGTAGATGCTGAACGTGCCCTCATTGAAAAAGCCTATGCGTTGCTCGAGAAGAAAAGCAGGGATATCGACCCGACACTTGCCCAGAAGGTTGCTGCGGAGGGTGTCCGTCATATCAAGCAATTCGACCAGTTGGGTGGAAGGCTGATGCGTGCCCAGAAGACCAAATATGAGCAAACGATCAGCAAACTGCGGAAATTCAAGGATAAACTTTTCCCCGAAGGAGGGCTGCAGGAAAGGTATGACAATTTTATGGCCTATTACCTCCAGTCAGGAAACGCCTTTATTGAGACCTTGCTAAGCCATCTCGATCCGCTTGAAAAGGAATTTATTGTGCTCCAGGAAAAGGACTGATGTGCTCCAGGAAAAGGGACTGATCAGGCCGCTTTCTGAAAAAAAGTAAGCAAATCATCGAGCTTGTCCCTGAGCTCGCTCCTGTCCACAATGAAGTCCAGGAAACCGTGTTCAAGCAGGAATTCCGCTGTTTGGAAGCCTTCGGGCAGATCCTGTTTGATCGTCTCCTTGATCACCCTCGGACCGGCAAAACCGATCAGCGCACCGGGTTCAGCAAAGTTGATATCGCCAAGCATGGCATAGGATGCCGTCACACCGCCCGTTGTCGGATCTGTCATGAAAGAAAAATACGGGATGCCGGCTCTCCCCATCTGGGACAGCTTTGCGGATGTTTTCGCCATTTGCATGAGGGAAAAGGCAGATTCCATCATCCTCGCTCCCCCGGATTTGGAAATGATCATGAGTGGAACCTGGTGCTCAATGCAATAATCGATGGACCGGGCGATCTTCTCCCCGACCACAGACCCCATGGAACCGCCGATAAAACTGAAATCCATTGCTGCCACCACAATCGGTTTCCTCCCGATCTTGCCTGTGGCTACTGTGATCGCATCCGCGAGGTGTGTTTTCGCATGCGCTTTTTCAAGGCGGTCTGTATAGGATTTCAGATCAGTGAATTCCAGAAAATCATAGGACTCAAGGTCATCAAACAACTCCTCGGATTTTCCGTCAAAAAGGATCTCAAAATAATCATGCGATCCAATGCGTTCGTGTGCATTGCATTTCGGACACTTGAAGTAGTTTTCGCGGAGATCTTTATAGGTATTGGTCTCGCCACAGTTGGTACACTTGTGCCATAAACCATCCGGCGCTTCCTTTTTGAATTTTGTTGCGGTCTGAATACCGTCTTTCAGCCTTCTAAACCAGCCCATTGATTCTTTTTCCATACCTCCTTTTTGTGTGACATGTAAAAGCAGGCCCATGGGAATGTCACAAAAATATCAAAATCCGTGAGATATCCTTAAATTGATTGCCATGACAAAGCCATTGCAAACCACCAATAAATGTACCAATGAAGAAACTCGCCATCATTGGCATGGGTAAAATGGGCCATGCCATAAAAGCCATATCGGAAGCCCACAATTTTGAAGTAATTGCCGAAATAACAGATTATAATTCATTGGTTTCCAGCAGTATGGGCAAAGTGGATGCAGCCCTCGAATTTTCAACCCCGGATGCTGCGTATTCAAACATCAGGTGGTGCCTTGAAAAAGGGATCCCGGTAGTCAGCGGCACCACAGGATGGACAAGCAGGCTGCCTGAAATCAGGGCTTTCGCGGACCAGTCTCATACAGGCTTCCTGTATGCATCGAATTTCAGCATCGGGATGCAGATCACCTTTCATCTGAACCGGCAACTGGCCCGCATCATAGAGCGGTTTCCGGAATTCAGGGCTAGAATCCATGAAGTCCACCACACACAGAAGCTTGATCAGCCAAGCGGCACGGCAAAGACGCTGGCTGAGGAAATGATTGAAAACCATGCAATGTATACGGACTGGGAGCTGGAGCCGGGAAAAGGCAAAATCGGGAAAAACACCTTGCCGGTCCATGCAGAAAGAACGGGATCGGTAAACGGCATCCATGAGGTCACCTATCGTTCGGGCCATGAGGAGATCATGCTTCGGCACGAAGCTTATGACAGGTCGATCTTTGCTTCGGGAGCACTCCGGGCTGCACAATGGCTGATCGGCAAAAAAGGGAGCTTCACTTTTACCGATTTCCTTAATTTTGAGTAATAAGCAAAATCCATCAAATCCATGGCAGGACATAATAAATGGTCGAAGATCAAGAGAAAAAAGGGTGCAGCAGACGCCAAAAGGTCAAAGATGTTTTCCCGCATCATCAAGGAGATCACGGTCGCTGTAAAAGAAGGGAATAACGGGGACCCTGATTTCAATCCGCGGCTTCGGATGGCGATTGCCAATGCCAAGGGTGTGAATATGCCCAAGGAGAACATCCACCGTGCCATCAAGAAGGCGCTGGACACGGGATCCGCCGCTTTTTACCAGCCGACCTATGAAGGTTATGCCCCCGGAGGGATCGCGGTTTTCATCGAATGCACCACGGACAATCTGAACCGCACAGTTTCAAGCGTACGTGCCATATTCAACAAGGGAGGAGGAAACCTGGCAACCACCGGGTCCGTGGATTTCCTGTTCGAACGGAAAGGCATTTTCATCCTTTCACTGGAAGAGCAGGACATGGAGGAACTTGAACTTGAATTGATAGACGGAGGAGCTGAAAGTTTCGAGGTCGATGAGGAAAGCAATGAGCTGACCGTCACGGTGGCATTCGAGGATTTCGGGAATATGCAGAAATGTGTCGAAGAGTTAGGTATCGAGCCCATCAGTGCTACCCTTGAACGCATTCCGCTGAATACCGTTGAATTATCCCTTGATGAAGCAAAAAAGGCACTTCAACTGATCGAAACGCTGGAGGAAGACGATGATGTCCAGCAGGTCTTCCATAATCTGGAGATGAGTGATGAACTAGCCGCCACACTCGAAGAAGCTTAATCGTACATCACTTTGCACCGGGACAAAAAAACCCGCTTCCAGGGATGGAAGCGGGCAAGAACACACTATGAGAACACCCTAAAAACGTATCAAGATTTTGTAAATGTAACGTATAAAACCTGAATTTAGTTTCTTTTTGATTACATTTTAATTATTCCAAATGTAAGATAAATTTAGATAATATGCAGGATTTTATGCGAATTCGGCTGATATCTCGATAAAATCGACCTTTTCCAGGAAATGATTGCACCAAGGACCGTGAACGAGATCATTGAAACTGCCCGCATCGAGGAGGTCGTGGAGGATTTTGTCACACTCAAGCGACGGGGTTCAAACCTGGTCGGCCTTTGTCCCTTCCACAATGAGAAAACGCCCTCATTCAATGTTTCCCCATCCAAGAATATTTTCAAATGCTTTGGTTGTGGCCGGGGAGGCAATGCGGTGCAGTTTGTCATGGAACACGAGAACTTTACCTTCCCCGAAGCACTGCGCTTCCTGGCAAAAAAATACAGCATTGAAATCGAGGAAGACAAGCCATCCGAAGAACAGCGTGCGGCACAACTGGAAGAGGAGAGTTTCTATATCCTGAACCAGTTTGCCAGGGAATTCTTTCAGAAGCAGCTTTTCGAGACTGTACCTGGAAAAACAATTGGCTTAAGCTATTTCAAGGAACGGGGTTTTCTCGAAAAAACCATCCGAAAATTTGAACTGGGTTTTTCGCCCGCACAAAGAGACGCATTCACAAAAAGGGCACTTGAAGCCCAATACAAGATCGAATCGTTAAAGCAGCTCGGCCTGACCACGAAATACGATACCGATTTTTTCAAAAATCGCGTCATCTTCCCGATCCATGGATTGACGGGAAAACCGATCGCATTTGCCGGACGCGCACTTTCAACTGCCGACAAGCGGACGCCAAAGTACATCAACTCTCCAGAATCTCCCATCTATCACAAGAGCAAGGTGCTTTACGGCCTGTATTTCGCCAGGCAGGAAATCCGCCGCCAGGATAATTGTTACATGGTGGAAGGCTATACGGATGTGATCTCACTGCACCAGCATGGTATCGAGAATGTGGTTGCCTCCTCGGGAACCTCCCTGACGCCTGAGCAGATCAAGGCAGTAAAACGATACAGCGCGAACATTACGGTACTTTATGACGGAGACCCTGCAGGGGTGAAAGCAGCATTGCGCGGACTCGACCTGATCCTTGAAGAAGGCATGAATGTCCGGCTTGTCATGCTGCCTGACAACCAGGATCCGGATTCATATATCCGGGAAGTCGGCGCCACTGAATTTGAAGATTTCCTGAAGAAAAATGCAGAGGACTTCATCCTGTTCAAGACCAGGATCCTGCAATCCGATGCTGGCAGTGATCCCATCCAGCGGTCACTGCTTGTCAGGGATGTCGTAAGCAGTATTTCCCGGATAGCCGACCCAATCAAGCGGTCCATTTATGTCCAGGAATGCAGCCAACTCCTCCAAATGGAGGAAACCCTCCTCGTGCGTGAAATCAACAAACACATCCAGGAAAGACTCAGGCAGAAAGCGCGGGAACGCCCAACAGGGCAGGAAATCGAAACTGATTTCAGAAATCTGCGGGAGCAGAACGAAAAGGAGGTCACAGGAGGGAAGCATGAGGCCCAGCAAATTGGCCTGCGTTCGCCAGATGAATACCAGGAACGGGACCTCATCAGGATATTGGTCTGTCACGGGCACAAGGAAGTCGAGATCGAGGTTGAAGACGGGCAGGAGGTGTTCAGCCTTGCTGAATATATCTTTCAGAATATCGAGGATATCAGGGACAATTTCGACCATCCGGTTTACCGGAAGATCCTGGATATGTACGAAGAGGCGTTTATTTCCGGTGAGGTCCTCTCCCACCAGGACCTCCTGATGGATGAAGAAATTGAGGTTCGCAATACCGTGATGGAAATGCTGACTACCCCCTACGAATACAGCGACTGGGATAAAAATGACCTGCCGCTACAGACACAAAAGCACCCGGAGGAAAATTATATGGAAGACAGTTTCAGCGCCATAATGCGGCTTAAACTCAAAAAGATCAAGGGTCGGATCAGGGAAAACCAGAAAATCATCGAGAAGGTCAGGGAGGAAGGTGATCCTACCCAACTGGAGATCCACGTCAAGATCCACATGGAACTACTAAAAATGCGGAATCACATCACGGACCAATTCAAGAATGTGATCATTTAGGCATTGATATACATGACCTCTTTGACTGCCCTGATCACCTTTTCCGGATTTGGCAGGTATTCTTCCACAAAGGTGGGTGCATAGGGCAGCGAGGTGTCGGCTGCATTCAACCGGGTGATCGGTGCATCCAGGTAATCAAATGCATACTTCTGCATCGCATAGGCAATCTCCGAGGAAACACCTGCAAATGGCCAGGATTCATCCACGACAACCATGCGGTTCGTTTTTTTGAGAGAATTGACCAGTGTTTGATAATCAAGGGGGCGGATCGTCCTCAGGTCGATGACCTCTGCTTCGATCCCTTCCTTCGCAAGTTCCTCCGCAGCCGGCTTCACAACTTCCATCATCTTGTTGAAAGAAACGATCGTCACATCGCTTCCCTCCCTGCGGATGGCAGCTTTCCCGATGGGAACAAGGTATTCACCTTCAGGCACTTCCCCTTTCAATCCGTACATCTGTTCACTTTCCATCATACACACGGGATCATCATCCCGGATCGCAGACTTCAGGAGGCCTTTTGCGTCTGCAGGGTCCACGATGCTGATGACCTTGAGTCCGGGCGTGTTGGCCATCCAGGATTCAAAGGTCTGGCTGTGCTGCTGGGCAAGCTGCCCGGCGGATCCTGTCGGCCCTCTGAAGACGATCGGGCAGGAAAACTCACCCGCAGACTGGGAGAGCGTTTTGGCTGCATTGTTGACGATCTGGTCAAAAGCAAGGACTGCAAAATTCCAGGTCATGAATTCAATAATGGGTCGCAATCCGTTCATCGCAGCCCCAACACCAATCCCGGCAAAACCAAGCTCCGCGATAGGGGTATCCACGACCCTTTTGGGGCCGAATTCATCGAGCAGCCCCCTGCTCACCTTGTACGCCCCATTATATTCAGCAACTTCCTCACCCATGAGAAAGACCCTGTCATCCCGCTGCATTTCCTCGCGCATCGCCTCATTCAGCGCATCCCTTAATGTGAGTTCTCTTGCCATTTCGTCGAATTTATCGTGTTGAGCAACAAAAATAGGAATAGTTTTGATACCGTTTTACCGTACTTTGTACCATATGTTTATCATCACTAAAGCATTCAAATGAAATATTTTTTCTTTTGTTCACTCCTCGTGAGTACCTTTTTATTCGGGTGTACATCATCTCACCCGGAAGGATCTTCGCAAAATTCAGCTACCATCGGTGGCACCATTGAGAACCCGGCATCCGAGACAGTGAATTTCACCGTGGACGGCAAGGAGATCAATGTGCCCCTGAAGGGGAATTCTTTTACGTTCAGCCTGGATACCGAAGAATCCAGGGTGGTCATGTTCAATATCGGGGATCTCTATCAGCAGGTCTTCATTGCCCCGGGGAAGGATGTCAGAATAACGGTCGAGAAGGATTCCACCAAACCGGCAGCACCCAAGCGGGCAATTGCTTTTTCAGGAGACCTAACAACAGAAAATGATTTCCTGGCGCATACACTTGATTCACTGAAGCTTCCTGCGTTCCGCGACTTGTACAATCAGGAAGAAGAAGCCTTTATCCAGTCATTGGGCGATCACCGGACCCGGGTGGAAGAGGCACTTGATCAAATTTCCAAAAAAGGCAACCTGGAGCCTGGTTTCAGAAAACTCATGGATGCACAGCTGACATATGAAATCGCAAATGCGTACCATTCTTATGAAAATTACTACGGGTACCTGACAGGCAAAACCGACTACAAACCTTCAGAACGTCTGGAAGGAAAGAAAAAAGCAGCCATGATAGACAATCCGGATGCCGTAGGTGCCCCCACATACCGGAACTATGTGTTTAGTGTGGTTCAGCAGGAGGCGTGGAACAATGTGAAAGAAGATGAGGATATCCAGAACAAACCTGAGCTGTTCATCCAGGCGATGGTCGATGTCATGGACGAGAAAATCAGGAGCCGGCCCGTGAGAGACCATGTCTTTTATTCGATCATGAATTATGCGATGTATGATGGTTTGCAGAAGGAAGAGGAAGCCATTTATGACCGTTTTCTTGCGGAGGAGCAAAAAGCGACCTATCTCGAACAAATCAATGAGTTGAAAAACGACTGGGATAAACTGGAGGCGGGCAAACCGGCACCTGTCTTTGCGTATCCGGATATTGACGGGAAGGTGATCTCCCTTGAAGACCTGAAGGAAAAAGTCGTGTATGTGGACGTTTGGGCAACGTGGTGCGGCCCCTGCCTCGCCGAGCAGCCTGACCTCGAGAAACTCGAGGCAAAGTTTGAAGGCAATCCCGATGTTGCATTTGTGGGGGTCTCAATTGATGAAGACAAGGAAGCATGGGAAAGGATGGTCCGCAAGAAAGAAATGAAAGGTTACCAGCTGCATGCCAGGGAAGCATGGAAGGCGTCTATCGTAAAGGACTACAAGATCGGAGGCATTCCGAGATTCATCATGATCGACGGTGATGGGAAGATCATCAACGCAAGTGCACCGAGGCCATCAAGCGGCGAGGTGGAAGGATTGATCAACGAAAACCTGGAACCAAAGCCAAAGGAAGCCCTTATGATGAAGTAAAGAGTTTTCGGCTCAGCTCGATGAGATCCGTTTGATGGAAGTTACCGGAACTCATGAACAGGATTACGGCGGGGCTTTTCACGGTTTTTCGCAAGGTCCGTTCAAGCTGGTCGATTTGTGTAATGGCATGGATTTGCCCGCCAAATGCTTCTTCTACCTGTGCAGGATCTAAAGGAGGCAATTTTTTCATTGCGATCGTATGGTGGTCAAAATAGACAATCGACTCGTCGGCTTTTGAGAGCGTTCCCCTGTACTGGGGGATAAATGCAGCATTTAACGAGCTGTACGTATGCAGCTCAAGGCAAGCGACCACCTGGCGATCAGGATGTTTGTCAGCAACAGCGCCAACCGTGGCCCGAACCTTGGAAGGCGCATGGGCAAAATCAAGATATGCCACGTTATTTCCATCGGTAAAAAGTTCCTGCAACCTTTTCTGAGCACCTCTGAAAGACGTGATGGCTTCGTAGAACCGGGCTTCGGTAACGCCCAGCTTCAGGCACACAAATTTCGCCGCCTGCAAGTTCTCCATGTTATGCTGGCCGAATATAGATACGGGCGTGCTCCCCCCGGCATGGTCCAGAAGGAGGCTCTCCCCTTCCACGTGGCACGGATGGCCCTCATAACCGGTTACATCCAGTTCATTCATCCTGCCCCTGAATATCTCCTGCAGGTGCACGTCATGTTTGTAGTAGAAAATTGACGCTTTTTCCGGAAGGGAGTGGATATAGAGCCTGAATTGATCAATATAATTGTCTTTGGTGGGAAACACATTCATGTGATCCCATTCGATACCGGTCAATACTGTGATCTCCGGGTAGTAATGCAGAAATTTCGGCCTGCGGTCCAGAGCCGAACTCAGGTATTCGTCCCCCTCGATCACGATGACAGGTGCATCGGAGAGCCTCGCCATATTGTCAAAACCCTCAAGCCTGGCCCCAACCAGGTAATCGAAAGGCATCCCGCAATGCCTGAGTACATGCATCACCATGGAGGTCGTGGTCGTTTTGCCATGGCTGCCCGCGATGACGACACGTGTTTTTTCACCGGACATTTCAGAAATGAACTCCGGAAAGGAAATGGTCCTGATCCCCAAAGTCAAAGCCTTTATCAGTTCAGGGTTGTTTTTTCTTGCATGCATCCCGAGGATCACAAGATCGATATCACGTCCAATCCTTTCCGGAAACCAGCCCATTGCCGGCGGAAGGAGTCCGTGTCTCTGCAACCTGGACCGGGAAGGCTCGTAGATTTCATCATCGGAACCCGTTACGATATGCCCTCTTTCCCTGGCATCAATTGCAAGGGCATGCATAATACTTCCCCCGATGGCTATAAAATGAATTCGCATTGTGGTCCGGTTTTGAACGGAATTCCTGTTGTCCTGTTTTATGTATTCTGCCCGATGGCTCACTCAAATTAAACGGCCAGTGATCAAAAGGCAGGTGATTGTTGATCGAATGGTAAAATACCCCGATGGATAACAACGTTCATATGTACGAAATATATTTCATAACTTTACGCTACTTATAATCACAATTGAAATGAAAAAGAATCATCACAGAGCACTTTCCATCCTCGTTGTTTTGGTATTTCTTGCGATATCAATGACTTCATGCAACAGGGGTATCGGTTGCCCATCCGATTTTTCTGTCAGCACTGACATCATCCAGTCTGCTGCTGAAGTGGTGGTCAGGCACATTCTCCTTTAAGAAAGGTCACCAACTCCCTGGGGCAATCACCTCCATACCACATTGTCCTCACTGCTGACGGATCAAAAACGGTCTACTCAGAGGCATTCAGTGCACATTATCATTCCATTCACGGGGCGATCACCGAAAGCAGGCATGTATTCATCCAGTCAGGGCTCATTCAAAAACTGCACTCCTCTTTGGAAATTTCCGTCCTGGAAGTCGGATTCGGCACAGGGTTGAACGCACTCCTCACCTATACCGAAGCACTGGAAAAGCACATCACACTGCACTACACCGCGATCGAGAAATATCCGCTGCCTCCGGAAATTTACAATTTGCTTGGGTACGCTGAACAATTAAATCGGGGGGAGCTGGATGTCATTTTCAGGAAAATGCATGAGCAGGCATCATGCACCTTTTCTGACAAGGAAATGACTTTCCATTTTACAAAAATGGAGGCTGATATCCATTTACCTGCCTCCATCCCGGGAAACCAGGACCTGGTGTATTATGATGCTTTTGCACCATCGAGCCAGGAGGATATGTGGGATCTCTCATTGCTTGCAAGGATGTACACTGCCCTGAACCCCGGTGGGATCCTGGTGACCTATTGTGCAAAGGGCCAGTTCCGCCGTGACCTCGAATCATTGGGCTTCACCGTGGAGCGCATCCCCGGACCTCCCGGAAAACGCGAGATGATCAGGGCCATAAAATGAAATAGAAAAGTAAACCAGTATCCCCAGGCGGAAAAATCTTCTCCTTAGAATTCGCTATTTTGTCTCCCCATCGTAATTCACCGGATACATGAAAAAACTAGCCTTGCACTGGAAGATCCTGATCGGCATGGTCCTGGGTGTGATCGCCGGACTGATATTTGCCCGGTTTGGATATCAGCAGCTGATCATCGACTGGGTAAAACCGTTCGGCACCATCTTCATCAATTTGCTCAAGCTCATCGCAATCCCGCTGATCATTGCATCCCTGATCAAAGGGATCTCAGACCTGAAAGATATTTCACAGCTGTCGAAAATGGGAGGCAGAACACTCGGCATTTATCTCCTGACAACTGTGATTGCCGTCACGACTGGCCTTTTAATTGTCAACATCATCAAGCCGGGCCTGTCGATCAATGAGGAAACCAGGCAGGACCTCCTGGAAGGATATGGCACCGATGCCGGCAGCACGATCGAGTTGGCCACCCAGGCCCAGGGCAAGGGCCCCTTGCAGCCACTGGTTGACCTGGTGCCGAGCAATATTTTCGGTGCCATGTCGGACAACGGGAACATGCTCCAGGTCATTTTCTTTGTGATCTTTTTCGGGATCGGCCTCATCCTGATTGATCCAAAAGTATCCAAACCGGTGAAGGATTTCATTGACGGGCTCAATGAGATCGTGCTCAAGATGATCGACATCATCATGCTGGGCGCCCCCTACGGGGTATTTGCCCTCATGGCGGCACTTGTCGCGGAAGCTCCAAGCCTGGACCTGTTCCAGGCCCTTTTGTGGTATGCCCTGGCAGTACTGATCGGCCTGGGGTTGCTCATCCTCGTCTTTTATCCAACACTTGCAAGGATCTTTACCGGGATCCGCTATGTTGAATTTTTCAAGGGGGTCAGCCCGGCACAGTTGGTGGCTTTCTCGACCAGTTCAAGCGCAGCCACACTCCCGGTCACGATGGAACGGGTAAACGAGCATATGGGCGTGGACGATGAAGTCACCAGTTTTGTCCTGCCGATTGGCGCAACGGTCAACATGGACGGCACGAGCCTCTACCAGGGGGTTGCCGCGGTATTTATCGCGCAGGCCTTTGGCCTTGACCTGACCCTTGGCGACCAGATCTCCATTGTGGTCACCGCAACCCTGGCCTCTATCGGGTCTGCCGCGGTACCGAGTGCAGGCATGATCATGCTGGTCATCGTACTGGGTACGATTGGCGCGCCAGCAGCAGGGCTGGCCCTGATCTTTGCCATAGACAGGCCACTGGACATGGTCCGTACGATCACAAATGTCACCGGAGATGCCACTGTGGCCCTCCTGGTAGGGAAAAGCCTGGACAAAATCGGGCCGCCCCAGGTGCGGCAATGGGATGATTATTATCATAAAGAAGAGAATTCATGAGATTCAGTACACTTACCCGCTGGACACCCTTCATTTTCTTGCTTTGCGTTTTCGTGGCCTGCAGCAAACCAGACCCGCTCCCGAAGCAGCCCACGCTCGGAACCATCGTGAAGTCCGACATGGAAGAAAACGGTTCGAAGGATAAAAGAGAAGCATGGTTTGAAAGCATGCACCGGGCTGCTCCGGATGTCAACTGGCGAAAGGTCGAATTAGAGAATGCAATGACGAGGCAATCGGAAAGGGGTGCCCGTGAATCCAACCGTGACGACTATGTTGAAATTGCCTATGGCAAGGTTGCGGGCACCTGGCACGAAAGGGGAAGTGACAACCAGGCTGGAAGTGTGAAGGCAAGCACCTATGATGTGGAAACCGGTTACATCTACACCGTGGCTGATGGCGGATCCCTCTTCCGGGGCACACCGTTTAATGACCGCTGGGAAGTAGTCAACCAGGAGTTTGTTTTCGATGGGGCAATGCTTGAGATTTTCGAGTTTAACCAGCAGAAAAGGATGCTGGCATCGAGCGGAGGCGTCCCGATGTATTCTGATGATATGGGCGAAACCTGGGAAATTTCGAAAGGTGTCGCAGCTGAAGATGCTTATGCCACTTCATACAACCTGGTCTGTATCGGGAAAGTAGACCCCTATATGTACATGCTGACAAAAAGCAGTTACTGGAACGCGATTTCAGTTTACCGTTCCACAAACGGCGGGGAGTCCTTCCACCCGATCCGTCCGCTTGGCAATTCTGACACGGATAAATTCTGGTTGAGCAATCCGCCGGGCACCGAAGATTTGTATCTTTTTGACCGGATCGACAATACCCGGACAGACATATACCGGTATGCCGTACAGGTAAACGTGTTTTGGCCAATTGAATCCACGACAAGCCTTACTTTTGAAGAAACACCCACCATGGTCATTTCTCGGCTGATCGACAGCACAACCCATTTTTTCGCCTATGCGACCGGGGACACCGTCAAGGTTTCTTCTGATACGGGCAAAACCTGGGTTTCCAGGGGCGTGATCCCCGAACATCCATGGACACGTCGGTTCTTCGTTTTCGAAAGCGACCCTGAGCATCTGCTAGCCGGCGGTGTGGAACTTTACGCCAGCCATGACGGCGGGTTCTCCTGGGAAAAACTCAATCACTGGTGGGAATATTATGATGACGTACCCAACAAGATCCATGCGGACATGATGTATTTCCGTGAATTCTACGATCCTCAAAAAGAGGAGTACTTCACCCTCATCAGCAACCACGGGGGCATGAGCATTACACGGGACTATGGACAAACAACACAGAATATCGGGATGGCTGGCCTCAATGTCAGCCAGTATTACAGTGTGCGGACAGACCCACTGGATGCATCGATCGTATATGCAGGATCACAGGACCAGGGTTTCCAGCGGGGTTTCCTCCTCGATGAATCCCATCCGGACAATTTCGACCAGCTCATCTCAGGGGATTACGGGCATATCGTCTTTTCCGAGAACGGACAGCGCCTTTGGGCCGTGTACCCGAATGGGAGTGTCTCCTATTACCACAACCCGCACACCGATCCGGGCCCCCAGACCTGGTATGAACTCGAATCCGAAAATGAGACCGTCTGGATCCCGCCACTTGTCCAAAGCCCGTTTGGGGAGCTGAATGAGATTTATATGGCCGGCGGCAATGCAGAAGGCGGCCCTGGCTCACACCTCATCAAACTGACCTGGGATAACTTCAGCATTGAGGCAGAGCAATTCCCGTATGATTTCCTTGCAGAGCGCCAGGGGGAAGTCTCCGCCATTGCCTTTTCCCCGCATGATCCGGAAATCATTTATGTGGGCACAACAGGCGGGGGATTTTTTACGTCCATGGATGGCGGACAGACCTGGGAAACACAGGATTTCATCGGGCCGGGCGCCCAGTACCTGTACGGAAACCATATCTACGCTTCACGCTTGACCCCAGGCATGCTGCTCTACGCTGGCAGCGGGTACTCCAATTCCCCGGTATGGCTTTCAATTGACCATGGACAGTCATTTGTCCCGATGAATGAAGGTTTGCCTCCTACCCTGGTTTTTGAAGTCGCGGCCAATGCGGATGAGACGGCGTATTTTGCAGCTACCGAATCAGGCCCTTACATCTACATCGTGGAAGATCAGTCCTGGTACCCGATGAGCGGTGGCATTGCACCTTCGACCAGGTACTGGAGTGTGGAATACCTGGAGAACCAGGACAGGGTTCGCTTTGGTACATATGGCAGGGGGATCTGGGATTTCCAGGTAACGGTGGTGACATCAACCAGTCAGGTATCCGGGCCAGATGCTGATTTCATTGTATACCCGAATCCGGCAACGCACGCGGTGCGCATTTCGATCCCGGATATTGAACCAACGCGGAAGTGCAGCGTTTCCATTTTCACGATCCGGGGAGAGCTCGTCCTGTCCCTCAACGGCCATCAGGTTGCACATGATATTGATTTGTCCGGCATCCAGCCAGGCATGTATCTGTTGCAACTCGACAGGGATGGTCAGCAATCGACGCGGAAATTCTTAAAACTATAAAATATGGCTGAACACAATATTTTGGGCATCGGGTCCCGGGTAAAACACCCCGCTTACGGAGAGGGTGTTGTCATCCGCATACACAAGGTGGCCTATGATGTATGTTTCATGACATACGGGATCAAGGCTGTCGGCAAGGAATACGAGGGCTGGGAGATCATCGAAGCGATCGAACCGGAAGCAGAGGTCACCTTCACCCAGGCCGAGAAATCCCTGATGAAGATCCTCCGGCACTGGAGCGACATTACCCAGGTCATCGAGTTGGGGGACAAGTGGGTGGACGGCACAATGATCCTCAAGCCGGGAGAATCCGGGCTGCAGGAAAAGGAAATCCCGATTGACACTTTTTTCCACAAAATTGTCATGGTGCGTGACCGGCTCAGGGTAATGGAACAGCGAATCAACAGCTCAAAGAACCTGTCAGATGAAGAAAAAGTAAACTTGCAGCAGTACATCACCCGGATCTACGGAAGCCTGACCACATTCAATGTGCTCTTCAAGTACAAGAAAGATCATTTTGTAGGGGAAAAAGGAGGAGGTGCATGATGCGTTTCAGAAAGAGCTGCCTGTTTCTGATCGGATTGATCGCGTTGTTCTCGTCACAATGCATCACGACCGGAGAGCCCTTTTCCGGCATCCCGCCCGGCATCTGGAGGGGCGTGCTCTACCTTGACCAGGGAAGTGTGCGCTCAACGGCAACAGGTTCCTTTGATGAACGCTCAAAGGCCGAACTTCCGTTCAATTTCGAGGTGGTCTATGATCGCCCCGATTCATTTCATATCGAAATCATTGACGGGAGCAGGCGGGTGACTGTCCAGAATATCCAGTTCGGCCTCGACCGCGAAACAGGGAAGGATAGCATCAAGGTCAATTTTGTGCCTGGCCTTTCATATGTCAGGGGAAACTACGAGGAAGACGCAATTGAGGGCAACTGGATCCTTGCCGACAGGGAGGATTACAAGATCCCGTTCAAGGCGGTTCATTCGAGGGATTACCTGTTCACTGAACTGCAGCGGGAACCTGCGCTTGATGTATCAGGGCGCTGGGAAGTCCGGTTGTCTGTTGAAAGCGCTGTACCCGACACGGCCATTGCAGAATTCTCACTCGACGGCAATCAACTGAGTGGTACAGTCAAGACTCCAACGGAAGTTTACAGGCATCTCACAGGAACTGTCCAGGACGACAGATTATACCTTTCGAGCTTTGACGGGGTTCAGGCCCTGCTGCTCGAGGCGAAAATCATAGAGGATGGTACGCTGTCCGGCATTTTCAGGAATGGCAGCCATGAAAAGACCTATTGGGCTGCCAAACGTGCTTCTGAAGACTAAAAAAGGAAAGCTGGGCTGGTGTCTTACGGGATCAGCCCATCTGGCTGAAGTAAGCCCTGAGGTCCGTGGCATCCTCCGCCTTCATCCGCCCGCTCAGGATGAGCCTTACCTCTCTCCTCCTGGAAGCCGGTTCGGCCAGTTTTTTCTGCTCAGCAGTTTCCAATTCCACTGCCGGAATCGCTTTTGGCTGCAATGTTTCCTTGTCGATCGCCACAAATGTCATGAATGCATGATTGGACTTTTCCGGTATGCCGCCTTCAAAACTGGATGTCATCACTTCGACATATACTTCAACGGATGTATGAAAAGCTTTTGTGACTGTGGCAGTTAAGGTGATCACATCACCAAGTTTTATGGGTTTGCTGAAATTGACATGATCTACGGATACGGTCACAACGAGTGACCCGCAGTGCCTGCCTGCACAGATACTCCCGGCAATGTCCATCCACCGCATGAGGTTCCCACCCATCAGATTGCCCAGTGGATTGGTATCATCGGGCATGATGAGTTCAGTCATGACTGTTCTGCTGAAGGAAACAGGCCTGCTGTTCGGAATTGTATTATCCATTTGAATTTGTTTCTTCACTTTGAAAATGCATCACGTACTTTTTGCGGAAGGATCTGGTCCATGAAGGCTTGCTGTTCCGGATTGTTTTCAAGAAGATACCAACTGCCTGATCCGCCCTCACGAATGGCAAACATGGTTTTTTTCCCCGAGATGAGAAACTTCTTTGAGTCACTTTCATAGGTGACCTGCTGACCCGACATTGACTGCCGCAGGCTCAACAACGTTTGCTGAACTGCTTCATCCGTTGCCGTGGTTGCATCAGGCATGGAAAGGAACTGTTTTGAATCATAGGTGACCAAAACAAACTCCTCGGCTCCTTCCTCCACGGGCTCGGAGAGATCAATGACCCGCACATCCCTGATCTCGGCAGAAATTCCGCTCAGTGCCATACTTTCCATCATCCCGATCATTTCGTGCTTGCCCACAATCTCGAATAACTTCGGGTACGTCATGTCAAATGCTTCCGCCCACTCACTTTTATTGATATGTTCGATGAATGTGTTCAGGCGGTTCTCGATTTGAGCCCTGTAACCGGACGACTGAGCCATTGACAAGGTGGAAATCGCCAGCAGGAAGAGGAGCATCATGCTGGCAATATTGAAAGCTCTATTCAAATTCATGATAAACGGTTGATTCATACACAAAATCAAAAAGTTCCGCAAAGATACCTTTCAGCCTTTCTTTGGTCACCTCAAATTTCACTCTTCTGCCCAGTTCTTTTTCGATGCTTGTGACCGTCTTGTCCTGATCCTGGATGCCGCAGGGCACAATATGGTTGAAGTAATCCAGGTTGGTGCGCACGTTGAGGGCCAGTCCGTGCAGGGTAACCCACCTGCTGAGGTGTACCCCGATGGCACAGATTTTCCTGTCAGGATGCCTGCCATCACCCGATAGCCATACCCCGGTATATCCTTCCATGCGCCCTGCTTCCAGTCCGTAAGTGTGCAAAAGCCGGATCACCGCTTCTTCCAGGTACCTGACATACTTGTGCACATCGGTAAAGAACAGGTCGAGGTCAAAAATGGGATACGCCACAAGTTGCCCTGGACCGTGATACGTAATGTCCCCTCCCCTGTTGATCTTGAAAAATTCGACCTGATGCTGATCCAGGCCCGACTCATTGAGCAAGAGGTGATCCATTGAACCGGTTTTCCCAAGCGTGTACACGTGTTCGTGCTCGACGAAGATGAGATGGTGCAGCCGGGGCTCCGGGTACCCGGCCCGCTTGTTCCGGATCAGCTCCTGGTGCAGCCCGGTCTGAAAATCCCAGGTTTCTGCATAGGATCTGCGGCCCAGGTCCCAAAAGCGTACAGTTTGTTTCGCGTTCGTCACTTATTTTGATTACATTTACCAGACCTGCCTGAACAAGAAAATGTTACGCTAAACGATATTTTACCATGTTTTATCGAATGAATTGAACGTACGTCGCGCATCAATGTTTATTTTATATAAATATCAGCACAAATATAGGATGATAATCAGACGCGTATGAAGAAAAGGATACTCCAGCTCATCATCTTTCTTGCCGTTGGCTATTCTGCAGCTGCCCAGAATGCCCCGGATTTCAATGTAACCGATGCCAGGGGCAATCCCCATACGCTCTATGAAGACTATCTCGACAAAGGCAAGACGGTCGTAATTAAAATATTCTTTACAAGCTGCCCGCCGTGCAACCAGATTGCCCCCTTTATGGAACCCCTTTACCAGGAATGGGGCAGCGGTGACCAGGACGTGGAATTCTTCGAACTCAGCACCCAGTCTTTCGATGACAACCAGCGGATCACCGCTTATGCTGATCAATACAATATTACGTTTCCGTCTGTTGGTTCGGAGGGCGGCAGCGTTGAAGCCACAAAGCCATACCGGGATGGGGATTTTGGCCTGTTTACCGGAACACCCACATTTGTTGTCATTGCCCCGGACGGGACAGTCAATTTTGATGTAAGCGGCCTTGGCACCCAGGGAACGATCGATGCGCTTGACGATGCGATCGCTGCCACAGGTGCTGCAAAACCCACAAGCACGTCAGCCGGAAACACCCATTCGGTAAAAAACGACCTAACCGTCCAGCCAAATCCATTCATTACGGAAACCAGCATTGAAATATCCACCCGTAAGGCAGGGGAAATCCGGCTGGAGGTTTTTGATATCCTTGGAAACAGGATTGAATCATATGAACATCAGGTGTCCAGGGCAGGCAACCACCTGATCACAGAGGATTTTGAATACCTCGGGGCCGGGACGTATATTTTGCGTGCCTCACTGGACGGCGCCCCCATTAAATCAGTGAAGATGATCAAACGAGGTTAGGGAACCCGTGACTTCTCATAAAAAAACTCCAAAATGAAATCATGTACGACAAAAGCTGCGTGGAATACACTGATTTTTTTCTTTTTGCTTGTGTCAGCTTTCAGTTTGTCTGGCCAGGTGGCTCCGGATTTTACCATTACGGACTCTGATGGGAACAACCACACGCTTTATGAAGATTACCTGGACCAGGGAAAAAGCGTACTGCTCAAGATCTTTTTCACGACCTGTCCCCCATGCAACCAGGTCGCCCCGTTTATGGAGCCCTTTTATCAGGAGTGGGGTACCGGGGAGGGTGATGTAGAATTTTTTGAACTCAGTGACAAGGCCTTCGATACAGACGAGGCAATCAACGGGTACAAGACAAATTACGGCATGACATTCCCGGGTGCAGGCAGCGAGGGCGGCAGCCTCGAAGCGGTCGCACCTTATAAAAGCGGTGATTTCGGCCCCTTCACCGGCACGCCTACATTTGTCGTGATTGCGCCGGACGGCACTGTCCAGTTTGATGTATTTGGTTCCGGTATTGAGGGACAATTTGATGCCCTGGACCAGGCCCTGCTTGCCACCGGCGCCGTGAAGCCGGTTGAAATGCCCGAACCTGTATCCATTACAGGTGGGGTACAGACGACCATTGGCGGGGATCCGCTCGCTCATGCCATCATCGAGGTCTTTGCATCGGAGGCCCCGGGAGCCCAGTTGATCATGGCAGACACGACAGGTCCTGACGGACAGACAGCCTTTACATTTTTTGAAGATTCAATCTCAAATGACGCCGTTATCCGTGCGCGCAAAAACGGGATCGCGGGAAATGGACTTACCGGCATTGACCTCGTCCGCATCCAGCGACACCTGCTTGCGATCGAGACGTTTACGGATGGCTACCAGTATCTCCTCAGCGATGCGAATGGATCGAACAGCATTTCGGCCCTTGACCTGGTTGAATTCCAGAAGATCATTCTGGATATCAAATCTGACTTCAATGACGGAAAAAGCTGGTATCTCGTTCCGGAGCAGGTGGAAATCCCGCTCAACGGCAACCAGGTACCGACGGGATTTACGGATTATATCCGCCTTTCCGAAGTCGTTGACGGAACGACACCCCTGGCATTCAAAGCCTATAAACGGGGAGACCTGAATGGTTCGGCCAATCCGGGAAATTGACCAGAACCCGGTTTAGAAACTGATAAAATCTTTGAGTTGGCAGTCTATTGCCTTTTGCGTTTCATCATCCAGGATCAGTGAATCACCAGAAATAAATGATTCTATTCTCGAAATAGGCAGGCGGTTCGGGAAAACAACTACTTGCAGGTAATTCAGGACACCGGTGAGGTGGTCCATGCCGCGCAGGTTTCCCGCCCGACCGGATGAAACGCCTGTGAGACAGGCTTTTTTCATCGAGAATGACTTCTCGATCTCCCGAACGGACATGGCATCGATGAAAAGTTTCAGGATACCCGGCATTCCCCCATTGTATTCAGGTACAACAAACAAAAATTTATCTGCCGGAATGATATACCTGTCCTGGATCGCGGCAAGCACATCCGAAATATGAGCCTCTGAATAAAGCAGATTTTCATACTCCTGGAGGGTGATATCTGCAAGATCAAGGAAATGCACTTCACCAGGAGCAAGTTCTTTCAACCGCTCTTCGTAATATTTCGCGATCTTGTAGCTTTTGCTTCGTGACCTGTTCGTACTGGATATGATTGTAATCAAATTTCGCCTGTTTTATCAATTCTGACCTGCAATAGAACTTAAATGCCTGAAAAGCCGGAATGTTTGCATGAACAGTTCATTTTTCAGATTTGACTCAATTTTCGCGTATTTTTGTCCCATACACTCAGATCAAAACTTATTTATATATATGAATCTCAAATATTTAGGACACAGCTGTTTTACATTTGAACTGAGGGGGAAAAAGATCATCCTGGACCCCTTTATCACCGATAACCCGAAAAACCCGGCAAATGACGTGGAGGGTATTGAGGCAGATTATATCCTGCTCACGCATGCACACGGCGACCATGTAGGTGATGTGGAGGCAATTGCTGCCAAAAATCCCGGTGTTGAGCTCATTTCCAATTTCGAGATTGTCAGCTACTACCAGGCCAAAGGGCTTGCAGGACATTCCCTGAATATCGGAGGCAAATTCAAATTTGATTTTGGCACGGTAAAATATGTGACAGCCTTGCATTCCTCATCCTTCCCGGATGGATCGTATGGGGGCAACCCGGGAGGCTTTGTCATCTGGAATGAAGATGTCTGTTTTTATATTGCCGGGGATACGGCACTGACTACGGACATGAAACTGATCCCGGAAATGTGTCCGCCGCTGGACTTTGCGATCCTTCCTGTCGGGGATTATTTTACGATGGGATACGAAGACGCCGTCATCGCTGCGGAAATGATCGACTGCGCGCATATTGTCGGCTGTCATTTCGATACATTCGGCTTTATTGAAATCGATCATGAAAAGGCCATAGAAGCTTTCAGGACAAGGGGTAAAAAGCTGATCCTTGCAGGCGTAAATGAATCGATATCCACAAAATAGCACATGGGGAAAGTCATTGCTGTAGCGAACCAGAAAGGAGGAGTTGGCAAGACAACCACCGCGATCAATTTAGGGGCTTGCCTTGCCGTACTTGACAAAAAAGTCCTCCTTATCGATGCGGACCCGCAGGCGAATTGCAGTTCAGGACTCGGCATTGAGGCAGGCGAAGATGGCTTTACGGTCTATGACTGCCTGATCAATGAAACAGATCCGCACGAGGCGGTCATTGAAACGGAAACGCCAAACCTTTCGGTCATCCCCTCGCACATTGACCTGGTCGGTGCCGAGCTGGAGCTTGTTTCCCGGTTCAAGCGAGAATACATCATGGACCAGATGATCGCGAAGATCAGGGATGAATACGACTATATCCTGATTGACTGCCTGCCCTCGCTCGGACTGATCACCATCAATGCACTGACTGCTGCTGATTCCGTACTCATCCCGATCCAGTGCGAGATCTTTGCACTCGAAGGACTGGGCAAACTGCGGAATACAATAGACCTTGTAAAGGAGCAGTTGAACCCGAAGCTGGAAATCGAGGGTGTCATCCTTTCAATGTATGACCAGAGGCTCCGCCTGGCAAATATCATTGTCGATGAGGTCAGGGAACATGTGAAGGACCACGTCTTTGAAACCATCATCCACCGGAATTCAAAAGTGAGCGAAGCCCCGAACATGAAACTGCCCGTGATCATGTATGATATCTCCAGTACGGGGAGCATGAATTTTTTAAGCCTTGCAAAGGAGTTCCTGATTCGCAACAACGATTATACCAATGTCATCGCGGAAGGGATCTCATAAACCTTGCATCAGAAATCAAGCATATGGCCAAACAAACCAACAAGAATCAGTTAGGTAAAGGTATCCGTGCCCTGCTCTCACAAATGGATGAAGCGGATACCCAGAAAAAGGAAGAAATTGCGAGGGGAATCAGGAAAGAGTCCAATCTGATCCCGGTATCCTGGATCGAGGTCAATCCTTTCCAGCCGCGCACCGATTTCGAGGAAGAAGCACTTCGTGAACTCGCCTCTTCGATCCGGGTTCATGGATTGATCCAGCCCATTACGGTCAGGAGGCTGAATGAAGAGAAATTCCAGGTGATCAGCGGTGAACGCAGGTTGCGCGCGGCAAAAATGGCCGGCCTTGAAGAAGTGCCCGCATATATCCGCGTGGCAGATGACCAGGGGATGCTTGAACTGGCGCTCATTGAGAATGTGCAAAGGCAGGACCTGAACGCGATCGAGGTCGCTGTTTCCCTTGAAAGACTCATGCAGGAATGCGGCCTGACCCATGAGAACCTGTCCGAACGGATCGGCAAGCGGCGCAGCACGGTCACCAATTACCTGAGATTGTTGAAACTCCCACCCGAGATCCAGAAAGCGGTCAAATCGAACCAGATCTCGATGGGACATGCCAGGGCATTGGCCGGAATAGATGACCTGGCACTTCAATTAGGTGCATTTAAAGAGTTGATTTCCAGAGATTTGTCGGTAAGGGCTCTGGAGCGGCTTGTGCAGTCGTATCAGCAACCGAAAAGGCGGGAAAAACCAGCAAAGAAGCAGAAGCCACCTGAAGTGGTCCATATGGAAAACCACCTGAAGAAAGTCTTTGGCAGCAATGTGCATATCAACCAGGACCAGAAAGGGAAAGGAAAGATCGAGATCCATTTCAATTCCACGGAGAATCTGAATTATATCCTCGACATCCTCAGCGATATCGAATAACCTTCCCGGTAACAAGGTCCAGTGCATCCGCGTTATAGCCATATGAAATCATTTTTCCTCGCCTTGTTCACAATCGGCACCATTGCCTGGGGCCATGGCCAGCAGGATGGTTTTTCTGTCCTCCCGGATACCGTTCCCGAGGTGGAACAAACACGGTCGTTGGTGAAAGAAAAAAGGGGTTCAATCTTTTCGGGCAAGCCCGGGAAAGCCGCGCTATATTCACTGATCATTCCCGGTGCGGGCCAGATCTACAACAAGAGCTATTTCAGGGTACCTTTTGTCTATGCAGCATTGGGCGGCGTGGGTTATCTGCTGGTCAGCAATTCCCAGAAGTACAGGTGTTACCGGGAGGCGTATATTGCAAAGATAGACGGCGAGCCTTTGGACCTGGATGACAAGTGCCTCAACCTGGACAACGGCCTGATTCAGAGGGCTGAGGCTTCCACCCTGCGGTTAGCGAGGGACCAGTACAACAAGCGACGGCAAACTGCGATCATTGGCGTGGCCCTGGTCTGGGTGGCCAACAGCATCGATGCTTTCGTGGACGCTCACCTGAAAGATTTTGATGTCAGTGAGGACCTTTCGCACAGAAAGATCCATATACGCCCGGATATCGGCAGGAACGGACTGGGCGGGACCCAGTATGGAATTGTGGTCTCCTTTTAACCTACATGTCAGGTCACATCAGGCCAAAGATCTTGGCATACTTGATCATTTCACCCTGGTTGCTGATCTTGACCTTGCCGGTCATGATCGCCATAAAGGGGTTCAATTCGCCCTGGGCCAGCTTGACGAAGTTTTCCGCCTTTCCGCGCACGGTGCATTTGGGCTCGCCATGCAGGCCTTCTTCGAAAGTGACCTCACCGTCCTTGATGCGCACGGTCATTTCACCTCCGCCTTCCCCCTCCAGGTCAAAATGAAAATTCGTTTCATGTCCTTCAATCGCTTCCGGGACGACTTTTTGGGGTAATGCTTCTATGATCTCTCTCGCTGTTGCCATATTGGATTCGATTTTTATACCCCGGTTTCCACATGTATTGTATTGGTTCCAGGTATTCATCTGCAAGATACCGATATCAGTCCATTCCATTGCGGGATGCGCCGCGTTTTTTCATACCGCTGGCAAGTCCATCCAACAAAAAGGGGTGCCGGAATGACTATCTTTGAATCAAATATTTTGACCTATGCGTATCATCTTCATGGGCACCCCCGAATTTGCTGTTCCTTCACTTGAGATCCTGTTGGACAATGGCTACGATATCGTGGGCGTGATCACAGCAACCGATAAACGGGGCGGCAGGGGCCGGAAAGAGTTGATCGAATCGGCTGTGAAAAAATTTGCCCAAAGCAGGGGGCTGCACATCCTGCAGCCCAAAAACCTGAAAGCCCCTTCATTCGTGGAAGAATTGCGCGCCCTGAATGCAGATCTGCAGGTGGTGGTTGCATTCCGCATGCTGCCGGAAGTTGTCTGGGACATGCCCCCGAAAGGCACAATGAACCTGCATGCATCGATCCTGCCGAAATACCGGGGTGCCGCCCCCATCAACTGGGCCGTGATCAATGGCGAACAGGAGACCGGATTGACGACTTTCCTGCTCAAGCATGCCATCGATACAGGGGACATGATCGCCCAGGCGACAGTCCCGATCCTGCCTACGGACACGGCCGGCGACCTGCATGACCGGATGATGCCTGTCGGGGCAAACCTCGTCCTGAAATCTGTCAGGGCGATCGAAACGGGCAATGTAAAATTGATCCCCCAGGACCCGACTCTGGTAAGCAAGGCTCCGAAGATCCACCACGACGACTGCCGGATCGACTTTGACAGGCCGGTGAAAAAGGTGTATGATTTTATCCGCGGAATGGCCCCCTATCCGGCTGCCTGGCTTATGCTGGATGGCAGGGAAGTAAAGGTCTTGTCATGTTCTTTTCAGTATACAGAAAATCAAAAGGAAGCACCCGGAACGATCACTTCGGACCAGAAAACAGAGTTCAGGCTGTATTGCCAGGGCGGATATATCCTGCCACACAGGATCAAGATGGAAGGGAAACGTGCGCTGGGGGTCAGCGCTTTTCTAAACGGGTATCAAATGCCGGCTAAAACATCGGCGGGCTGAACGTGACAAACTCCATCGCCTTGTGCATCACGCGTTTGATGAGATGCAGGTCCGGCATCAGTTCTTCTGACTCTTCAAGGTCTTCTGCATACCTTGTCTGTACTTTTTGTTCAGGTGTGGGCAAGTCTACATTCTGGACGTAGATGAAAGAAGAGATACTCATCGCCAAAAGGAAAACGATCAGCAATTGCTGGACTTTACGTGTCTTTTTCCTTTTCATATTCGATTGCTTTTATAGGGGGATAACGATTCTTTGTATCGAAAGGTTACAGCCGAACCGTAAATTATCTCTAAAGATACGCGATCAGTTCCTCCCCTGCACGTATTTAATATTTCATTAACATCATTAAAGACAGGCTTTTGTCGTGAGGGTTGCATGGGGAGAATTAATTACGGATTTCGAATTACGAATTACGTTGGGGAGGGTAATTTCAAGAGAGGAGTTTCGGAGCGCAGCGGAGATCCCGACAGGAGCCTGGCGGACCGTCGGGAAGGAATTAGGAATTCTGGAGCGCAGCGGATCGGCGGGAAGGCACGAGTCGATAAATTATATGCTGACACGAGGCACGAGTCGTCAGTAGATGCTATGGATCCTTTTTTTGATCCCTTGAAATCATCATTAGTCAATCGTTAATCGTCAATAGTTAATTAAATGCGCCATGAAGTTGTCGGTCTAAACGCTGGCTTCCGCGAAGAAAATCGTAAGCATGTGAAATGATTGATCTCCTGACCTTCTTTCACTTGTGTGATCAATCAAACCGGCGCCTCCCTGGATCTTCCCTTTATACCCTTATAAACTGATACCCTTATAAACTGATAAACTGATAAACTGATAAGCTCATAAACGCATACCCTTCAGGTCCAATCACAGTTCAGGACATGCCCGGGTGTCTCAGATCGCAGAATCCGTCCACCGGATCGCAGTCACTATGAAAATTCCGAAGAAACCTCATCGGATTCAGTACCTTGAGAAAAAAACAAACCGATGCGTAATCTTCTCTTCCTCTTTGTGTTGTTCATCACGCTTTCCGCGCATGAACTCTTCCTCAAGACAGATACATATTTCCTGCAGCCGTTTGAAAAAGCAACGCTATACCTTTATAATGGTACGTTCGATGAAAGTGACAATATCATCACCCGGGACAGGATCACAGATGCAAAAGTCATTGGTCCGAATTTCACGTTCCTCCCTGACGAGGACGACTATTCAGACAAGGGAAATGTCACCTACCTGGATATCCAGGGTGGCCCTGCAGGCACGTATGCAGCGGGGATCTCAACACGCCCCAGGGTGATCGAACTCAGTGCGGAAGATTTTAATGATTATCTTCTGCACGAGGGGCTTTCAGATGTCCTGACCGTCCGAAAGCATCAAGGCATTGCGGATCGGCCGGCCCGGGAAAGGTATGCCAAGCACGTCAAAGCCCTGCTCCAGGTCGGGGATGTGCGATCATCCGAGTACAGCACAGCATTCGGTTACCCGGTAGAGTTTATCCCATTGCACAATCCGTATACAGCCAAATCAGGCGAAAAAATCAAATTCAGGTTATTGGCAGGGGGAAAACCATTACCAGGCTACGTCGTCAGATCCAATGTCCGCCCGGCATCCGGCGGTACCCCCCCGGCTGTGCAACAAACCAGGACAGATGCGTCGGGTGAATTTGAAATTCAGCTGGATCAACCGGGCAAGTGGTATATAGCCACGATCCATATGACAGAAAGCGATGACCCAAAGCTGGATTATATCTCGGAATGGGCGACACTTACCTTCGAAGTCAGGTAGGAAACGGATCACGATCACATCCCGGATTTCAGCACCAAGAATCCCGATCAAGTAAACATCCGGTAAGCATCCAGCATTTTTTTTCCTTTTTCTGAAGCAGGATGTGTGAAAAAATCCTCAGTGGGGCCTTCCTCGATGACCGTTCCTTTATCCAGCAGGATCAGCCGGTCGGCCACCTGCCTGACCACATTCAGGTCATGTGTAATCCAGATCAGTGAAAATGCAAACTCCTCCCTGAGCCGGCCCATCAGTTCAATAAGCTGTTGCTGATTTTCCCGGTCAAGCGCAGAGGTGATTTCATCGCAAATGACTACCGAGGGGCGGAGCGCAAGCGCACGGGCAATGGCGACGCGCTGGGCTTCACCGCCCGATATCTGGAAGGGATATCGAGCTGTCAGCGATCTGGACAAACCCAGTTCATCCAGCAACACGCCGATTTCCCTGTTTATGGCTTCCCTGATGGCAACCCTACCGGACAGCTCAAGCGCCTCTATCAGATGCTGCTCTACAGTCAGATGTGGGGTAAGTGATTGTGCCGGATTCTGGTGGATCAGTTGTACATTCCGTCGAATATCCTTCCATTCTTTAGCAGTTATGCCAATCAATTCCCGTTCCCGGAACCTGATCGAGCCCGCATCCGCTTTGACAATGCCGGTCAGGATGCGTCCTAATGTGGATTTCCCGCTTCCGGAAGGACCAATGACTGCCAGTGATTCCCCCTTCACAAGCCGAAAGGAAACATTCCTTAACGCGGGAACCCGGTATTTCCGTCCTGCTCCGAATGAAAAACCCTGGCCAAACGCTTTCGAAACATCCTTCACTTCCAGAACTGTTTCAGCGCGTGTGTGTGATCTTACCGGACCTTCTATGTTTTCGCCATGGCGATTTCTTTCCAGGAAGGCTAAGCTTACAGGATGATCAGGCAAAATCCCGGCATCCACGATTTGCTCAACCCCGCCTCCGCGCATGAAAAGAACCCTGTCTGCCAACTGTCGCACTGTTCCGACGTCATGTGAAATATAGATCATGGATGCGCCCAACTTCGTTCGGACCCTTTGCAACAACCTTACGATCTCCACCCTGGTCTCGGCATCCAGTGCTGTGGTCGGTTCATCGGCAATCCAGAGCCGGGGTGCCTTCAGGATGGTCATCCCGATGATGGCACGCTGCAATTCACCGCCAGACAACTGGTGCGGATAAGCCGCGAGGATGCGCCGCGGATCACCAAATCCCATATCGGATAAAACTTCATTGCATATTTGAGGAGATGCCACCTTACCTCCGAGGCCGGAAATGATCCTGATTTGTTTACCAATCCGCATCGAGGGATTGAGTGAAAGGCCAGGATTTTGGTATATCATGGCTACATGCTGTCTCCTGAACCGGTTAAGTTCCTCATGGCCCAATGTATTGAGCATGTGTTCTTTTCCATCCTCTGAAAAAAAACGGATCTCGCCCGCAGTCATCCCGACCCCGTCAGGAAGCATCCCGATCAGCGCACGTGCAAGCATGGTCTTCCCTGATCCGGACGGTCCGACAATCCCCAATGTTTCCCCTCTTTTGAGATCAAAGCCGATCTCCTGGAGGATCGTCCTTCCTGTACCTTCTTTGGGCACCGTAACATTCAATGCGTCCGCCTTCAGGAGTATCCCTTCCATATTTCCCTTTTACCGGCATTAAAAGTAAGCAGCCTGACAGAAAGGAAGTACTTTTATCACGTTCCAGACCTGTTCCGATATGAAAAAAGACTCTATCAGGCTCATGATCGTCCAGGAAACCGGTGTGTTCAATGACCTGGATGCTACCCTTGACCTTGCCGGAAAATACCTGGATGTCGCGGTTGCTTCCGGGGTGGATCTTGTCGTGTTTGGCGAAACGTGGCTCACCGGGTACCCTGCCTGGCTGGACCATGCACGGGACATCGCGGTATGGGACCACCCCGGCCTGAAGGAAGTGTATGCAGCAGTGTGGCAAAACACCATTTCATTAGAAAGCGCAGCGTTTCAAAAGCTTACTTCCATGATCCGCGATGCCGGTGTCATGGTCTGCATGGGGATGCATGAAAAACCGGAGACCGGACCGGGCAACAAATCCATCTACAATGCATTTTGCCTGCTTGACCGGGACGGCAGTCTGATCCACCACCACAGGAAAATCATGCCGACGCATACTGAAAGGTTGATTCATGCAACGGGGGATGCACGCGGGTTGAAGACCGTAGAGACAGACTTTGGCAGGATTGGCGGGCTGATCTGCTGGGAACACTGGATGCCTTTATGTCGCCAGGCCCTCCACGAATCAGGCGAAATCATCCACATCGCGCTATGGCCAAGGGTACACGAGATGCTCCAGATTGCATCCAGGCACTACGCTTTTGAAGGCAGATGTTTTGTCATTGCCGTAGGACAGGTCACGCGGAGAAATCAGCTTCCTGACCAACTGGAATACGTATCCGGGCAAATGGCAACCGATCCGGATCTCATCCTTGACGGACAGAGCTGTATTTTCGGTCCTGACGGATCCGTCCTGCTTCCTCCCCAGGGGGCGGACTCGCGGTACATCATCCATGACATTCACGATCTGGAAGCCGCTGTCAGGGAACAGATGACACTTGATGTGGCGGGGCATTATGCACGGCCGGACATCTTTGATTTTCGCATCAAATAAAGGGCATGAAAAAGGAGGCACCTCCTGGCGGAAGCGCCTCCTGATTTGCTCAGAGATCTATTTCGTTTTATTCATTCCGTATCTTCTCCAAAACGCCGCCCATGTCCTTTACGATACAGGCGTCCGGAAAACCTGCGAGCTGCGCTTGTTCGAGCGCCTCACGGGCCTCAACCAGCGTATGGAACCCTCCGATCAACATGATAGTCAGGTCATTTTTCTTGTAGGATTCAAGTTTCCCGATCTTTGCCACCTTGCCGGCGTCAAAATGCCCGGGCTTCGCATACGTGGCCAGGCGAACCTTGAAATCGGCATAGTCAAACGAAACCTGGCCCCCAGCGGCCTGCTGCCCGCCCGGAAAGACCATCTGCTCTACGACAAACGCATCCCGGAAACCTTTCCCGCGCACAGCCGGGATCGCTTCCGAGGCTTCGGCCCTGGTATCAAAATAGCCCACGCGCACTTTCGTCATCTGGTTCTCGCTGTAGTCATACACCTGACCTACAGTGTTCAGGGACTGGTAGCGCTCGGGGCGATACTCCCCTTTGGAGAAGGCGGAAACCTGGATTGCGTATTTCATTTCTGGTGCCTGCCTGACATATACCTTCTTCATCGGCGGAGCAAGCTCTTCATTTGCCTCCTCAACAGGGTGAGCGGACTCTCTCAGGTCTTCCGCAGGTTCATTCGCGATGGCCGGTATTCGTTCTTCAGATTGATCCCTGCCCACTTCAACAGCAAGTTCGGAGGACTGACCTGCTTCCAGTGCATCCACATATACCTGGTATCTCATTACCTCGTTGGAATCCCCGACTCCTTTCAGCTTCATGGTGATCGGGTGATAGCCTTCTGCCGTGATCGTCACTTCTTCTTTAGTATCACGAGAAAGGAGCACAGTAGCAATCCCCGCATCATCAGTGCTCAGCTTCAGGCCGGTTTCGGAGAAAAGGATCTGTGCATCCAGAACCGGTGCCTGCACATCCCTGTCCTCCACCACGATCTCGACTTCACGCATATTTGCCTCAGCCTTGTAAATATCCATTTTGCCACGACCTGCAAGGCGGTCCGAATAGAAGTATCCTGTTTTGTCTGCTTCATTGAAAACAAAACCGATGTCATCCTTTGGCGAATTGACACCTACCCCGAGATGTGCAACCGGGGCCCATTCCCCATTCGCATATTTTGTCCTGAAAATATCCTGTCCTCCAAACCCAGGGTGCCAGTCAGAGGAAAAATAGAAGTGTTCTGCTGATTTGAACGGAGCAATTTCATTTCCGGGCGTATTGATGTCTGCCCCCAGGTTTTGAGGTTCAGTCCATTTCCCGTTGTCCAGGTAACTCACATACAGGTCATATCCGCCATAACCACCAGGCATGTCACTTGCAAAAAACATGATCATACCGTCCTCGGACAGCCACGGAAAGCCTGTCGAATAGCTGTTGTCATTGAATGGGTATGGCCTCACTTTTTCCCACTTGCCATGATCACCCACAGTGGCCAGGTAAAGGCTCATCCGGTTTTCTGCCGGCACAAAGAACTTGCTTTCCTCATTGACTGTGTTCTTTGTGAGTGCCACTGATTTGCCATCTGCGGAAAAATGGACGGGACCGACCTGGGCATGGTCCGCAATATCGTCAAACAGCAGGCGAACATTCGCCTCCACATGCGGGTCAATCAGATACAGGTCACTGCCTGCACCTGCAGCCAAGGATGTTTCTGCCGTTCTCCTCGTTTTGGGAATATCTTTCCTGAAGCTTGTAAACACAAGCTTGTCGTTCCAGGTGGCAAGGCCGAAATCGTGGTCTGATGTATTGAAATAGGCATTGGTGATCCGGAATGCAGGTTTTGCTTCCACCCTGTTGATCGCAAAATCGCAGGAAGCTGCGAAATGCTCTCCCGTTTCCGCATCGAAAGCGGCATACCGCTCAAAGTAGAATTTTGCTTTCCCGTACAGTTTAAGTGCTTTCAATGTCCTCGCGTACGCAAAGATCACATCCGGGCTGACTTCGGTATGATCAATGATCTTTTCATACCACTGGGCTGCATGCATAAAGTCATTCAACCGGGCATAGCACATGGCAACCCCCTCTGCACACTGGATGTATGCCGGGTTTTCACGGTAACACTCCATGTAGGACTTTAATGCAGCCTTGTAGGCCTGCATTTCATATTGTGTCTCTGCTCTGGAAAAAGTGGACTGGCCTGTGACCAGCTGAAAGGACAGGATCATGACAAACAGCGGGGTAATAAGTCTCATCATTGTTTGAATTATAGTATTACAGAATATTATAATACATGTTTTATTGAAAACATTGCTCTAATATATGATAATAATAAGTAATATGAAAATTTACTTTTCCATCCTGATGATCTCCGCCAGCAACTTTGTCAGTGGTGTGTCAATTTCCAATCTCGCATGCCAATACAAACTGAAATGATCAACTTATTTTTAACTTTATTGCCACAGAATTGTCGGATATTCACTCCGATTCAGATTTCAACCACTCACTTATGCGCCAGATCATTTGCTTTGCCCTCATTTTATGTACCGCAGGAATCATCCAGGGACAAAAACTCGATCACGTCCTTGGTCATCTCCTCGTTCGGATGGAAGCACAGAAAAGCCCGGAAAGGCTTGCCGACCAGTTCAACGTCTTCCAGCGCACACCCACCCGGGTGAAAGTGGATCGGATGATCAGCCAGCATATGGATACCTACCTGTTCAGCTTCGACCATGTGCGCATCCATGAAGGGGCTTTCCTGGAAGCCTTGCAGGCCCACCCTGACGTGCACACAGCGCAATTCAACCATGTGATCGCCCTCCGGCAGACTGTCCCGGATGATCCGCAGTTTGTCAACCAGTGGCAGTATCTCAATACCGGCCAGGGAGGGGGTACTCCGGGGGCGGATATCAATGCAGACCTGGCATGGGATTTGGCCACAGGAGGCGTCACGATTGACGGTGATACCATTGTGGTCTGTGTCGTGGATGACAATTTCAGCCTGTCACATCCCGATATCGTGGATAATCTCTGGATCAACCATGGCGAGATCCCGGGCAACGGGATTGACGATGACCTGAATGGCTATGTGGATGACATCAACGGCTGGAATATCGATGACGACAATAATGACCTGGGCGGTTTTGGCGGCCACGGAAATGCCGTAGCTGGTATCGTGGGTGCAAAAGGAAATAACGGGGTCGGCGTTGCAGGTGTCAACTGGGACGTAAAACTGATGCTTGTCAACCTTGGACAACTCACAGAAAGCAATGTCCTTTCCGCCTACGCCTACCCGCTCGAATTCAGAAAAAAATACAATGAAAGCAATGGCGCGGAAGGTGCCTTCGTCGTGGCGACGAACGCAAGCTGGGGGATTGATTTTGGCAAACCTGACGAGGCTCCCTTGTGGTGTGCTTTTTATGATACACTGGGTACATACGGCATCCTGAATTGTGGGGCAACAGCCAATCTCAATATCAACGTTGATGAGTCTGGCGACCTGCCGACAGCATGTGAGAGCGATTACCTGATTTCCGTCACCAATATGGACCGCAATGACATGAAGGTTTCCAGTGCCGGGTATGGACTTGAATCCATTGACCTTGGCGCATTTGGATCGGGAACATGGACTGTTGCCGGATCCAATGCCTACGGGGCTTTCGGGGGGACATCCGGGGCCACGCCCCATGTAGCTGGTGCCGTTGCCCTTTTATATGCAACGGATTGCCCTCTGCTCATGTCCATCAAAAACCAGAGCCCGGGCGAGGCAGCATTGCTCGTCAAGGAATCCATCCTGAACGGAGCCCAGCCGAATGCCTCTTTGGACGGGATCACCGTAACCGGCGCACGGCTGAACCTTTTCGGGGCCGCAGAATACCTTCTTGAAAGGGGAAGCGAGTGTCCCGCCCCCTTTGCCATCAGGGTGGACAGCATCCTGGATGTGCAGGCGACGATATCATGGGGCGTAACCGATTCGGTAGATTACTCAGCCTTGCACTGGAGGCTCGCCGGTTCAGATACCTGGACAACGATCGACAGCATTACCTCACCGTACGTTTTGACCGGGCTGACCGCATGCAATGTATATGAATTCGCCATCTCCAACCTGTGCGGGGAGATGACAGCTGTATCTGATACAATAGCCTTCGAATCCGAGGGATGCTGTGTCCTTCCCGATCTGGTTGACTTTGACAATCTCACTGAGGAAATGACGATGGTGAGCTGGGAAGACATTTTTGCCGGTGTAGGCTATGCCCTGGCGATCCGAAATACAAATGAAACCACGTACGATACTGTGATCACTGCAGACAATGGCGTGATCCTGGATAGTCTCGTAAGCTGCACGGAATACGAAGTCCGCTTTCTCACAGACTGCGATACCTCCGATACCGGCTTTTCAGAGCCTTATTTCTTTACCACCGCTGGCTGTGGCGCATGCCTGGACTTCACATATTGCGCTTCAAAAGGGGACAATGTTGAGGACGAATGGATCGAACGGTTCACATTCGGCCCGATCGATAACCTCTCCGGTCCGAATGACGGGTACGCCTTCTTTGCAGATGAGCCCGCTCTGTTTTTCCCGGGTGCTGAGTATATCATCCGGATCGAGCCAGGCTTCGGCTTTGTCCAGTTTGAGGAGTTGTTTTCCGTCTGGATCGACCTGAACCAGGATGGTATTTTCCAGGATACAGCAGAACTCATCTATGCTTCCGAACTCACGGATAGCACCGTAACAGATACAATCGTGCTCCCCTACCAGGCCGAGGAAGGGAGTACCCGGATGCGTGTATCCATGCGATTCCGCGAAGATGCTCCCTCGGTCCCCTGTGACAGGTTTGAATTTGGTGAAGTAGAAGACTATTGCATCGTGATGGGTCCGGCCCAGGTGCCTTGTTTCAATGTTGATTCACTGAAGGTCGATGGTGCCGTTTCTGAATCGAGTGCGACGATGATCTGGGATAAGGTCGAGACATCCATTGTCTTCAACTACCGGTACAAAAAATTCTTTGATACCGAATGGGAGGAGCCGATGACGACCCTCGATACTTTTGCATTGCTGTCGGACCTTGATCAATGCACCGTGTATGAATTCCAGGTGCGGACAATCTGCCCGGCAGACACGAGCCAGTATTCTCAAAGTGTCACATTTGCGACCGATTGCCCCACAAGCGTGGAAGAGCCCGGGGAAATTACCGGTGTCACCCTGTTTCCGAACCCGTTCAGCGATGCTGTCACGGCACGGATCCGTCCTGACCGGTCGGGTGAATATGCATTCCGCATGATGGATATCCGGGGCAATATGATCAGGGAGATTGACCGAACCCTTTCTTCAACTGTGGAAGAAACAATCCGGTTTGAAGGAATGGACGGATACCCACAAGGCATCTATTTACTCTCGGTAACAAATGGCAACCGGATAAGCACCTTCAAGGTGGTCAAACTGTAGTCTGCAGTTAAAAATACCGTTCAAGCAGAAAGACGATCGCAAACCCGAAAAGTGCTGACAAGACAACGAGCACCACTTGAGGGCTGCCAGCCGTGTAATCAGCCGGCAAGACATTCAGTTCGGAGACGATGCGTAAATGCTCCAGTGCGGAACCTGAAAGTGTTGCGACTTGATCTGCATCAAGCATCTGGCCGGAATCATCCATCCAGCGAATCGGGTTTCGCCACGGCCAGATCTTGAATAATGATCCGATCATGAAGCCGGAAAGCAGTCCAAGCGTATGGTCTGCATAATTCCGGAACATCCAGGACAAGACCCGCGAAAAAGTAGCAAGTCCGACAATACATCCGATCCCGAAAATTGCCAACGTACCCAATACCGACAGGTCCTGGTCCTTCAGCAGGCTTTTTACCATGGGTATGATCACCGTATACATCCCCATGAGCAGCATAATGAAACTTCCCGAGATACCCGGCAGGATCAGGGCTGAAATGGCGATCATGCCGCACAGGAACACATACGGCGGACTCAGGCTGGCCTCAGTCGGTGTCACCAGTGTGATCCAGAAGGCAAGGGCGGCACCAGCGATTGACAGGATCACGACAGCCACGGACCACTTTTTCACCTGTTTCCCGACATAGATTGCAGAGGCGATGATCAACCCGAAAAAGAAGGCCCAGAGGATTTCGGGGCGTGTCTCCATCAGCCTGGAGATCCCGAATACTCCGATAATTACCCCGCCTACCATACCGGTCAAGAGGAAAACGAGAAAACTTCCATGGATATGGTTCCAGAGTTCACGCCATTTTGCGGTGAACAACAATTTGACTGCCTGTGCATCGAAAGACTTGATGCAATCGATGAGTTGTGCGTAGATCCCGGTGATAAATGCAATCGTGCCTCCTGAAACGCCCGGGATCACTTCTGCTACGCCCATGCCCATGCCTTTCAGCACGAGAAGAAGGGGCTTCCGGGATCGTACTTGTATCGTGTATTTATTCTCCATCTGCCAATGATCTGTCATTCAAACTTTTCGTCCTGGTGCTTCCTTCCTTTCGCTACGCCCTGGCGGTACCGGGCATCCAGTTGCCTGTCCTCCAGGATCTCTTCTTCGGTCGGGTCACGATAGACGAGCTTGTCCAAGTCGGGCTGACCCGCATCCACCCATGCAGAATACCAGACGTTCCCCAATGCCCGTACCGCCTGCCGCATCCTGTTTTCTACCATCCCGTCCATTGCGTTCCTGTACGCATCGGCATATTCCCTGCACTGGGTTAAAATCGTGCTGCCCAGCCGTTCGTCAAAACAGAATTGCCGATCGGCCGGAACCTCTTTTCTGACCTCCATTTCTTTTTCCAGGACCTCCTCAACGCATGCGTGGCTCTGCAGGGTCATTTCCCAAAAATAAGCTGGAGGGTCTTCAACATAGGTCGCCGTACCCACCCAGAAATCATATTCGGTGCCGGCGAAGAGCTCCGGAATCCGGGATTCCCAGAATGCGTGGATCCCTTCCTGCCCCGTCAACTGTCCATTGTAGTTTTTCGTTGTATGCAGCGGTACATGGGCATCGCCGATATAATGGCCGATTTCCGCTGCCAGGCGCAATATCCGCTGCTGGTCCATATCTGCAAATGCATTGGTGAGCCGGCGATACATCACAAGCAGGTGGTAGGGCAAAATACCATGCTCGCTGAAGTTCTCCCTGACCAGGATCTCGCCATCAGGGCAAAGACCTATGCCCGGGAAATACTTTCGGATCGTATCACGTGGATACTTCAATACATCCTCATAGAAGCCAGGCAACACGTGCGTGCGGGTAAATGCCCTCACGCCGGCATATGCCTCTGCCTCGGACGCATTCTTCCCCCAATAGTCATGATGGGTTTCATAGAGAAGCAGGGTATCCCGGCCTTCGGACAGGCAGTAAAGGGAAAGGTTTTGTGCGATTGCGTCCGTCCATTCCCGGGGGAGCGAATCAAACGGGGCCTTGCCCCAGTGGTCCAGGTCCATGTAGTGGCGGACGGCTTCATGTTCAGTCGCATACCTCCTTTTATCCGGGTCTACGGCATGCTCTGTGACGAATTCGATGTTGGCCTTGAATACACTGATCATTTCGGTGGGCAGGATAAAGACCGCCATCCGGTTGATCATGCGATGCGCATAAAAGCCCCAGGGCAATGGCTTCATGGCCATCAGTGCGCAGGTCAATATCCCGATCACGATGACCAGGGTAAAACGACTGCTGCCGCCCGGTTTGTCAGTGCGTAAAAAAGGCCCCATTCCGGAATGCTTCTTTTAGGACCTCATACTGGCCCAGCATGAACTCGTTGTCTTTCAGGATAAAAAACCGGTTGACAGGTTGATCCGGGATCCCTGGATTCAGTTTTTGCCAGAACCGCACACGGCTCTCCTTTCCGTCCCTGAATTCGAGTTCAAGTGAACAGAATGGTGTCCCGGCAGTTACAGAATCCTGCCTGATGTCTTCCGTCAGATAGGCTTCACATGCGATCTTCTGCAACCGGCCGAGGTAAGCGTCCACTTTCCCTTTTGCTGCTTTTTGGGGGATTCCCCCAGGCAGGTCTTCACCGGAATACACCTGGTACCCGGTCAGGGTGGATTCAAGGAGGAAATCATTTTCCCCCTGGTTTGGATATGTGGCCCTCACCGCTACCACATCATCCGGATCAAACTGCATGAATTTCAGTGATCTGAACCGGCCAAGTTCGGGGCGGAACCGTTCTCGCAGGTTGCCGACAAACCCGGGCACCTGCATCACATAGGGCTGGCTCGATCCATCCATCAGGAAATAGGTGCCACGCTCGTCCTGGGTCATTCCACCGATATAGTACTTCTTCAGCAATTTGTCCTTCTTTCCGAAAGCTTCCACCTGGATCGCGAAAGCAGCCATTGTCTTGATGATATTTTCCTCTGCCGCCTTGGGCGGGATATACTGGATCTCCAGCTTTTGCATGCCCTTCAGCAACAGGTCAACAGAACCCGGGTCTGCGGGATACTTGTCATTGACGATCCAGCCCCGGCTGTTCTTTTTCAAATCGATCTGCTTGCCTGATTTGTCTGAAAGGAAGATATGGTTTACCGACTGGATATCCTCGATCGCAAATTCCGACATGCTGGTATCATAACTGGCTTTCTTTTCCGGTTCATTCCGGATCAACTTCCAGGCTATGAAACCTGCCGCTACCACGATCAATAAAAGTATCAATGTCTTCCTCATGCCGCTCTTTTTCCAAATTTCCGGTGTCTGTAAAACCGGTATGCAATCCCAAAAAGAATGAGCAGCGCCAAAGGTAGAACAATATTGATCAACTGCCATTTAAGTGAGCTGCGCTGCGCCTCGACCGTGTCAAGCAGCCTCAGTTTCACCTCCTTTGAGCGCGCTGCCAGTACATCGCCCTCCCCGATCAGGTATTCGACGGCGTTGAGCAGGAAGTCCTGGTTGCCTTTGAATATGAAATTCTCGTACCTGTTGAAACCCACAGGGGATACTTCCCCGGTATTCCGGTTCACCAGGTTTTTGACCAGGTCGCCGTCAGAAACAACCAGCACCTTTCCCGCAGCACCCGTTGGCTTGAAAGGTGCCCCAACCTGTTCCGAAAGTGCCCGCATTTCAGGCGTCATCCGGTTTGCAAAAGCAGACTCAAACTCCCCTTCAAGGAGCACAGCAAGGTTGAGATGGGGCTTGTTGAATTTTTCCGGGATCGGTTCTTCAGTGACGATATCAAAATTCAGCCGGACGGGGGTCAGCTGGAACCTGGAATATTCCGAAGATCGGAGGAGGATGGACTTGCGGATGTCTGCCTTCGTTTGAATGGTATCCAGCGATGACGGAAAAAGGAAATTCATCAGGCCCAGGTTGCGTGAGATCGGGTGTTCGGACCTGGGCGTGACCAGCGGATGGTAGTACCACGGGAAAAGCTCTGTCTGTGGCTGGTTCCCCTGGGTGCCCACTACGATCGGGATCCGTGTACACTGCAGGTCGAGCACCAGGTCGGGTTGCTGCCTGACACCATACTTGAAGAGCATCCTGTCAAGTCCGAGGTCGAAGGGCTTTGGGATGAAATTCCGCTTCAGGTTAATGCTGTCCAGGTTCACATCCAGGGCATCAAGCAGGAAAAGCACACTGCCGCCACGTACAATGTACTGGTCGACCAGGTACTGGTGCTGTACGCTAAAAGCCTCCCTTGGCTTGGCTACGATCAGCAGGTCGATTTCTTCAGAAAGGCGGACACTTTCGTCGAGGTCCACCCTGCCCGTATTGTAATACTTGCCCAGCTCCCTTTCAAATGAACGGGTTTGCAGGGGATCGAGCTCACCATGGCCTGTAGTGAACAGGATATTCGGTTTTTGTGTGAGCTTCAGCTTCTGGATCGCATTGGCCATCTTGTATTCCAGCAGGCTGACACTGTGATTCAGGGTAACTTCAGGCGAGGTGCCCGGCTGGTCCGGCTCCAGCAGGTTGACCACCACCTTTCGCGTACTGAAATTGAAGATGGCATACGGAAAGATCTGCTGCTGTTTTGCTTCCCCTGCCGCACGTGTGCGCAGGTTGGTGGGGATCAGCCCTTCCCGGACAAGTTCCTCCCGTCGTGCATTCGCTTCCTCTGTAGAACCCGCATTCGGGTTTTCAAATGCATATTCGATATATGGCGATACCGCACGCATTTCATCCAGCATATCCCGTGTGGCGTCCCGAAGCCTCTTGAAACCCGCGGGAAATTCTCCTTCAAGGAA
>JARQTN010000159.1:1721-7249 GCA_029976695.1 Lewinellaceae bacterium | reverse complement strand
CTGTCGATATTCCCCTTCGGCGCCCCAAGCTGGTATATGGAGTAATAATAGATCAAAGTAGGCAAAAGGGCGAACAGGACGAGGGTCAGGCTGGACAGGTATTTCCCGAGGACGATCCCCCACATCGGGACGGGTTTGGTCAGTAAAAATTCCATGGTTCCGGTCTGGTTTTCCTCAGCGAAGCTGCGCATCGTGAGCGCAGGTACTAAAAACATAAAAACCAGCGGTGCGATCAAAAACAACTGGTCCAGGCTGGCATACTGGGACTCGAGGATACTATAGTCCGGGAATACCCACATGACCAGGCCCAGCAGCAGCAGAAACACCATGATGGTAACATACCCGATGAGGGAGCTGAAGAATGCTGAAATTTCTTTCCTGTAGATCGCAATCATATCGCTTCCTGCCTGGTTAATTGCTGGAATACATCTTCTACCGAAGAGCTCCTTGAGTACATTTCGAGGATCTTCAGCGATTTTTCCACGGCAAAATCAAACAATACGGGGCGCAAATCAGCTTTTGCATCCGCATAACAGACAAACCTGCCGGGTCTGATCTGCTCAAGTCTTTTGATTAGCGGTAACTGACGTAATGTTTTTGGGTTGACTTCCCGGGAAAATTCAACCTCGACGGCAGATTCCTGCCTCAGGTGGTGGGTGAGCATCTCGATAGAGCCGTCGCCCACAATTTTCCCCTGGTTAATAATGATCACACGGTCACAGATTGCCTGCACTTCCTGCATGATATGGGTTGAAAAAAGGACGGTTTTCTCTTTCCCCAGTTCCCTGATCAACTCCCTGATCTCAACGAGCTGGTTCGGATCCAGGCCAGAGGTAGGCTCATCAAGGATCAGCACATCGGGATCATGGATCATGGCCTGGGCGAGTCCGACCCGCTGGCGGTACCCTTTCGAAAGCATCTGAAGCTGTTTGTGTGCTTCCCTTTCAAGACCCGTGCGCGCGATGACCTCCTCCACCTGCTGTTTAGCGTCGTCCAGGCGATGCAGCGAGGCGACAAACAACAAATATTCCCGTACGAACATATCCAGGTAGAGCGGGTTGTGCTCCGGCAGATAGCCGATCCTCCGTCGTACTTCCATGGAGTCCTTCTCCACATCGAAGCCGCACACCAGGGCAGTGCCCTCCGTCGCCTCCAGATACCCTGTCAGGATCTTCATGGTCGTCGTTTTCCCGGCACCGTTGGGTCCGAGGAAACCAACCACCTGCCCGCCTGCAACCTCAAAATCGAGCGCATCGATCGCTTTTTGGGCCCCGTACTGTTTTGTTAATGATCTTACCTGTATGGACATCACACTTCAAGTCAAAATGCGCTCAAAACTAAGAATAATTTAACCGATCAGACCTGGTCGCGGGCATCAGGAAGCTGCCGGATCGCTTCCGTCAGCTGATCAAGTTTCCAGGCATCACGCACCTGGTAAGGCCCCACGGATTCGCGGCGAAGCGCGGAGAGGTAACCGCCGGTTCCGAGTGCATGGCCAAAATCATGCGCCAGTGACCGGACGTAGAAGCCCTTGCTGCAATGGACCCTGAACCGGACAAAGGGTATCTCGACCTCCAGGATCTGGAAATCATGGATCGTTACCCTCCTCGCCTCAAGGCTGACCTCCTTTCCACGCCGGGCCAGTGTGTAGGCGGCCACACCGTCTTTTTTGATTGCAGAAAAGACGGGAGGCACCTGGTCCAATTCCCCATGGAATTTCCTGCTTGCATCGAGGATGAGGGCTTTCGTGAGGTTTTCTGTGGGCTTCTGGTTCTCCGGTTCGGATTCCGCATCATATGTTGGTGTCGTGGCGCCAAGTGTGATCTCCCCGGTGTACACTTTGTCCAGTCCCTGCAACCGGGCAAGGGCCTTCGTAAATTTCCCGGTACACAGGAGCAGCAGGCCAGTCGCCATCGGATCCAGGGTGCCGCTATGTCCTACCTTGATCTTTTTTACCCCGAGTTTGTGCCTCAGGGCATACCTGACCTTGTTGACCACATCAAAGGATGTCCAGCCGATTGGTTTATCCACCAGCAGCAGCCTGCCTGCAAGGAAATCCTCGGGCAAACCAAAGGGCTCCGGGTCAATGCGGTTTAGATCAGCCATCCTGAAAAGAGCATGGCAAGCAAGCCAACGATAATGCAATAAATGGCAAAATAGGATAGTTTGGCCTTGCGGACCAGAAGGATCATCCACGTACAAGCGAGAATGCCAGCCAAAAGTGCAGCTACAAAACCGAAGACTAGCGGGAAGAATGCATCATCCTGCATCGAAATCTGCCCTTCCAGCAAGTCCTTGGCGAGTTTTCCGAAAATCAGGGGAACCACCATCAGGAAGGAGAAACGGGCGGATTTGGCCCGGTCAATGCCCAACAGCACGGATGTCGAGATCGTTGCCCCTGACCTGCTGATCCCGGGCATGATCGCAATGGCCTGGGCGATCCCGATGATCAATGCATCTCCGTATCCGACCGGCTTGGTTGTCTGCTTTGCCCTGTCGGCAAAATACAGGAGGATCGCAGTGACGATCAGCATCGCTCCGACCAGCATGATCCGCTGGGAGAAAAGTGACTCGATCACATCTTCAAAAAAGAAACCAACCAGGGCAGCAGGGATCATGGAAATGATCACCTTAATGACAAAACCCTTTCGATCGTTCCAGCTCGTGGTACCCAGCCCCCGGATGATTCTCCAGATATCCTTGTAAAATACCAGGATGGTAGCCAGGGCGGTGGCGCCATGCAGCACAACGGTCATCAACAGGCTCTGCTCACCGATGGCTTCATCCTGCAGGATCCATTTGGCCAGCTCGAGGTGCCCGCTGCTGCTGACCGGCAAAAACTCTGTCAGGCCCTGGACGATACCAAGGACAACCGCTTCAAGATTTGCATCCATGGAAAGGGGGCGCTATTTGAAAATCGCGTAAATCTCAACCGCCAGCCCGGCGATGATCACAATCGGGGCCAGGACAGTCCTGCGAAAGCTGTAGATGAGGCTTTCGTCCCATACATCGGGGGAAGGCATCTGCCCGCCAATCATCAGGATCAACCCCAATGCGATCAGGCCAACGCCGACAAGCATGTACATGTAGTTCTGTCTGCTGAACAACAATGGAAACTGGTCATTCTGCTTCCTGGAAGTTGTCCGGGATCGGCTTGTTGCCGGTTTGGGTTTCTTTTCAGCAGTTTTGACCACCTTCTTCCTGACTGGTTTCTTATCCTTGCTCATCGATCGTGTAGAGAAAATTTATGCAAATGTAGGTAAACGAAAGTCAATCAGCACAACGCATATGAAAAAACTCAGGCATACAACGAATCCAGGGAAGCCCCGAGGTACCGGTTCACTGCCATCCTGGATGATAAAATGCAGATGCCCAATCCGCAAAAAAGGATCCCGGCAGTTATGATCATCCATGGCGTCGAGAACAATGTGATCCCCAAGTTTTCCATCGCATCCCTGCTGAGATACAAGATCAGGGAAAACCCTGCAATCGCCAGCACGGAGGCGAGCAGACCCAGTTTGACAGATTCCCGGATAAACGGGCGCCGGATGAAACCCGGCTTGGCACCGACCATTTCCATCGTCCGGATCAGGAACCTGTTCGAAATAATGTTCATTTTCATGATCTGGTGGATCAGCATCATAATGATGATCAGCAGGACGGCTACAAACAGCATCCCGAAAACGGCAATTTTTCGAAAGGTCCGCTGGATTCCCTCAAACAGGTCCGGCGGATAGTACAGTCCCGAGATATCGAATTTCTCCTTCAAGCTTGTTTCGAGTGCCTGAAGCGTAGACAGGTCAAGGGCATCCGCGCGCATATGAAACTCCACAATTTCGCGGAAAGGATTTTCCATGCCTGACGAAAGGATGCTTGCACCCAGTTCTTTCTGCATCAGTTCAAGCGCCTGCTCACTGTCCACAAAGCGGATATGTTCCCGGATCACAGACGGTTCCTGCGCAAGGTAGCTGATCAGTTCATTTCGTTCGGCTTCCGGATAATCTGCTGGCAGTTCAGCGACGATATTGACCTGTTCCCTGAAATGGCTGGATAAAGCATTTGAAACAAAAAATGAAGTAAACACCCATCCTGCCAGAAACAGGAGGATCGTCAGGCTGAGCAGGGTAATGAAATAAAACGGGGTGTACAGGATTTTATAGCGTTGCATCAAGAAACGACGGTTATCTGCATCAAAATTAACCGAAATGGAATACTTTTGACCAAAATCAATATATTCTGTGGGGAAAGGATCACTACTGTTTTTTCTATTTTTTGGACCTGTATACCTGGCAGGACAAATCGTATACCTTGAAAATCCTTCATTCGAGGGTGAGCACAGGGATGCGGTCGTCCCCATGAACTGGATGGCATGTAAAGAAGGAACCACCCCGGATATCCTGCCCGGACCATGGGGGGTATATATGGAACCATTTGATGGCGAGAGTTACGTTGGCCTGATTACGCGCGAAAATTTTACCTGGGAAAGCATCGGGCAACGTTTAAAGGAACCGCTTGAAAAAGGTGAATGCTACCAGTTCACCCTCCAGCTTGCCCATTCTGACACTTATTCAGGCTATAACAACCCCGTCAAGCTCCGGATCTGGGGATCAAACCGGAAATGTGACAAGGACCAGTTGATCTTTGAATCTGATTTTATCCGGCATACCGAATGGAAAGGCTACACGGTGAAGTTTACGACAGACCAAAAGATGAGATATATCCTGCTTGAGGCCTTTTACAGGGAGCGGCCATATGCATACAAGGGAAATATCCTGATCGATGATATATCACCAATCGCACCCTGCAAGCGCGTGTTGCTCGATCCCGTACAGCAAATGCACAGCCGGAACCTGTATTGAGGTTACTTCTTTTCGATCTCTTCCACGAGGCGGTTCGCCTCTCTTACAAGAGATTTGATTTCCTTTTCAATCTTCCTCATGGTCTGCTCATCCGCAGGGTCCACCTGGTCCAGTTCTTTCTGGATTTTCCTGATCTCGTCCTCGATATCCTGTACATCCCTTTCCTCCGATCTATTCAGTTCCGACGCATTAGACTTCAGCTGGTCAATGAAAGAACCGACCTTATCCAGGACTTTGTCATATTCTCCCCTTTCATACTTCTCCTTATGGTCCTCGAAAAGGTCTTTTACCCCCTCTCCCAGTTCTTTCACGTCGTTCACAATTTGCGTTGCCTTTTCCTTCTCCTCACCTTCTCCGAAAAAATAGGAATAACCGACAAAAAGGACGATCACAAGAATAATAAAGCCGATCAGTCGTGACATAATATATTTTTGTTTGAGTCTTTAATTTTCATTAGACAACAGGGTCAACAATTCAATCAACTTCTCTTCCGTAAGCTCAGTTCCTTTCCAACCCGCCGTTCGTCGAATTTCGGGTATGATTTTCTGGATTGCATTCTTCTTCAACTTCACTTTCTGGTATGTATCACCGATGCGCACATAATAGGTTGGCTTGCTGACATATTCGTCATACCGGACATCCGGGCTATAGGCGCCCTGGTAATTGGCC
>JARQTN010000159.1:0-1621 GCA_029976695.1 Lewinellaceae bacterium | reverse complement strand
TTTTCGCAGGCAGAAAAGACAGGTTGCATCCCTTTTTAATAATTTTACGGTTTTTCCTGATCCAGAAATGACAGACCATGGAATATCGCACAAAAGATATAGAATCAAAGTGGAAAAAGAAATGGCAGGAGGATGGTGTATACACAGTTTCCAACCATTCTGACCTTCCGAAGTACTATGTACTGGACATGTTTCCCTATCCCTCCGGTGAAGGTTTGCACGTGGGTCATCCGCTGGGATATATTGCGAGTGACATCTATGCCCGGTATAAAAGGATGAATGGCTTTCACGTATTGCACCCGATGGGATATGATTCATTCGGATTGCCAGCAGAGCAATATGCCATCCAGAAAGGAGTCCACCCTGCCATCTCCACCAGGGAAAATATCAGGAAATACCGGAGCCAGCTGGATAACCTGGGTTTCAGCTACGACTGGTCGCGGGAAGTGAGCACGAGTGATCCGAAATATTACAAATGGACACAATGGATCTTCCTCCAGCTGTTTGACCATTATTATGACCTGGAGGTAAACAGGGCTTTGCCCATCGCCAACCTGGTTGCTCTTTTCTCTGTCGGGGGAAGCGCGCATGTTTCTGCCCACCACTCCAATGACCAGGCATTCACAGCAGCTGAATGGAATGAAATGACGGCCAGGGAGCAGGATGACATTCTCATGAATTACAGGCTGGCATACAAGAAGATAGGTTATGTCAACTGGTGTGAAGCTTTAGGCACGATCCTGGCCAATGACGAAGTCAAGGACGGGGTCAGCGAACGGGGCGGCCACCCTGTTGAACAACGTGCCATGATGCAATGGTCCCTGCGCATTACCGCCTATGCAGAGCGCCTCCTCCATGACCTTGAAGAACTTGAGTGGTCCGACAGCCTGAAAGCCCAGCAGCGCAACTGGATCGGGAGGTCTGAAGGAGCCCAGGTCTTTTTCGAAATTGACGGCCATGGGGATAAAATAGAGGTCTTTACCACCCGGCCGGACACGATCTTTGGCGCCACTTTCATGGTGCTGGCGCCCGAACTTGAGCTGGTGCAAAAACTGACCACGCCAGCGCAGCAGTCCGAAATCGATACATACCTCAGTTATGTGAAAACGCGTTCCGAACGCGACCGTATGGCAGATGTAAAGGCAGTGACAGGAGCCTTCACAGGTGCCTATGCGATCAATCCGTTTACCGGGAAAAAGATCCCGATCTGGATCGCCGAATATGTCCTGAAGGACTACGGTACAGGCGCCATCATGGCCGTACCGAGCGACGATGAGAGAGACCAGCGGTTTGCCCAAAAATTCGGCATCGAGATCATCGATGTCGTGGATAAAACCGAATACCCCGGCGCAACTTTGCAGGACAAATTGGGCAAAATGATCAATTCCGGCATGCTGAACGGGCTTGAGGTGCCCAAGGCCATTGAGAAGATCATCCGGGAAATCGAATCCAGAGGGTTAGGCAAGCGCCAGGTGAACTATAAGCTGCGCGATGCGATTTATGGCAGGCAACGGTACTGGGGCGAACCGATCCCGATTGTCTATGACCAGGACGGAGTCACCCATGCCCTGCCGGAAGAAGAATTGCCACTTGTCCTCCCCGAGCTGGAGGATTTCCAGCC
>JARQTN010000158.1 GCA_029976695.1 Lewinellaceae bacterium | reverse complement strand
AAATGGATGTCATTTTTGATCTCAAAAGAATCTTTTCATTTAATATTTCTGCTAATCAAATCTGAGTACCATCACATTTTAAAAATGTCGGGTTAACCTTTGAATATGCACCTGTTTATGAAAAGTTGACACCTGATTTATTTAAACTGCGATAAGAAATTTGTGCATATGTCGGGATTGATCTCGCGATCGAATGATTTGGAAGTCCATTTAGATAAACAGTGAGTGCCCTCAGATTGGGAAGGCATAGGTGATTTCCGCACTATGAATTTGCCGACTACTTTGAATGCCTGGCCAGCTCCTCCTCCCTCAGTTCCTTGCGCAAGATCTTGCCTACATTGGTCTTTGGAAGCGACTTCCTGAATTCAACGGACTTGGGCACCTTGTAACCCGTCAGGTTTTCCTTGCAATAGGCGATCACTTCCTTTTCATTCAGCGATTTGTCCTTCTTCACAATGAAGACCTTGACGACTTCGCCGCTCTTTTCGCTTGGGACGCCGATCGCGGCAACCTCAAGGACTTTCGGGTGCCTGGCAAGAACTTCCTCGATCTCGTTCGGGTACACATTGAATCCTGAAACAAGGATCATGTCTTTTTTCCGGTCCACAATATAGAAATAACCGTCTTCGTCCATCTTGCCGATATCCCCCGTGCTCAGCCACCCGTCCTGTATCGTTTTCGCAGTTTCTGCCGGCTTGTTATAATAGCCTTTCATGACCTGGGGACCCCTGACCTGGATCTCCCCGATTTCGTCCGGCCCAAGCACAGCACCGTCGTCATTTGCAATGCGGACATCCGTCGATGGTACCGGCATTCCGATCGAACCAGGCTTGCCGCCCCCCTTGATCGGGTTCAGGCTCACCACCGGTGCGGCCTCGGTCATGCCATATCCCTCCACAAGGGGGCATTTTGTGACTTCCTCCCATTTTTCAGCCACGGCGCGCTGTACAGCCATCCCCCCGCCCACACAGGTCTTCAGCCCGCTGAAATCCTGGCCGGCGAAATCCTTGTGGTGCAGCAATGCATTATATAATGTATTGACCCCGGTCATCAGGGTGATCTTATGGTTCTTGAATTCCTTGATGACTGACGGAAGGTCACGGGCATTGACAACCAGCACAGTCAGGGCACCAAATCCCATCATGGAAAGGCAGTTCACCGTAAAAGCAAAAATATGGTACATCGGGAGCGGGCAGAGGACGCATTCCTTCCCTTCCTCCAGGATGTCAGCCAGAATGGCATCGATCTGGAGCATGTTTGCCACGAGGTTCTTGTTCGTCAGCATGGCTCCTTTCGAGACGCCTGTTGTCCCTCCCGTGTATTGATGCACAATGACGCGATCCGGGCTGTCTTCAAACGGATGGATCTTGAATTTCCTGCCCGCCTTGAGGGCTGCACTGAATTGGACGACATTGGGCAATTCGTATTTGGGCACCATCCGCTTGATCTTCCGGACAACAAAATTGACGATCCAGCCCTTGATCGGACCCAGCATTTCACCAATACTGGTCAGGATGATGGTCTTGATATCCGTCCTCGGGAGGATCTTTTCCAGGTTTGCGGCAAAGTTTTCCGCGATGATGATCGCCTTTACCCCGGAATCATTGAATTGGTGCTCCATTTCACGCGGGGTGTAGAGCGGGTTTGTATTCACCACCACGAGGCCGGCACGCAGGCAGGCAAACAGGGCGATCGGATATTGCAGCATGTTGGGCATCATGATCGCAATGCGGTCACCCGGCTGCAGCCCCCTGGATTGCAGGTATCCGGCCATTTGCCGGCTGTACTTGTCTATCTGGCCATAGGTCAAAGCTTTCCCCATGCAATAGAATGCCTGGCGTGAAGCATGCTTTTTGAACATCGTCTCGGCGAAGTCCAGCAGCGTCGTGTATTTTGCGGTATCGATGTTGGCCGGCATACCACTCGGGTAGTTTTTCAGCCAGGGGCGCATTTCTGTCATGGTATAGGTGATTTCTACCGGATCAAAATATGAAGAATTTGCGATATCGTGCATGATTCAATTCGGAAGTGTCACAAGGCCGGTCTTCAAACGGGATGTGAACCTTCTCCGCAAATAGCCAGAGGTCTGCCGTGGTCCTTTAGATGATGAGAATTTATATGTGTATAGCAGGTATTGGGTGAACCGTTTATTAAACGTATCTTTGCGGCTCCAAAAATTTATTGTTCACCCGTCTGCGGAATATTTCACTTTGCCGCAGACTACAAACAGGATTCTTTCATGTCAGAAGAAAAGGATCAAATCACAGAGGAGGTACAAGAGACTCCTGAAGTTCAGCCTGCCGAAGAAGAGAACGGTCAGAAGGTTGAAACTCTTGAACAGGAAAAGAGTGCCCACGATGACTTTGACTGGAGCACGCCAAACAGGGTCGCGATTTCCTATCCCCCCGAGGAAATGAAAAGGTACGAGGAGGAGTATGAGGATACCATGCGGTCCATTACCGAAAATGAAGTGGTCAAAGGAAAGATCACGGGCATCACGGATAGCGATGTGATCCTGGACATCAACTTCAAATCCGATGGCCTGGTACCCTTGTCCGAATTCAGGGGCGATGGCGAGATCAATGTCGGGGACCAGATCGATGTCTACGTCGAAAAACAGGAAGACGAACGGGGCCAGCTGATCCTGTCACGCCGGAAAGCCAAATTGCTGAAGGCATGGGAAAGCCTGGTGGATTCCTACGAAAACGGAACCATCATCAAGGGGACCGTCATCAGCAAGACGAAAGGTGGCCTCATCGTGGATGCCGGCGGGCTGGAAACATTCCTGCCAGGTTCACAGATCGACATCAAGCCGATCATTGATTACGATTCATACGTCGGGAAAACGATGGAATTCAGGGTCGTCAAGATCAACGAGAAGATCAAGAACGCCGTTGTTTCTCACAAAGCGCTCATTGAAAGCGACCTTGCGGAACAGCGGGAGCAAATCATCTCCAGCCTGGAGAAAGGCCAGGTGCTGGAAGGTATTGTGAAGAACCTGACGGATTTTGGTGCCTTTATGGACCTGGGTGGTGTCGACGGATTGTTGTATATCACGGACATCAGCTGGGGCAGGATCAACCATCCGAGCGAGGTCCTCGAGCTCAACCAGAAGATCAACGTTGTCGTGCTCGACTTTGACGAGAACAAGAAGCGCATCAGCCTTGGCCTGAAGCAACTACAGGCCCACCCGTGGGATGTCCTCGGCGAGGAGATCAAGGAAGGTGCCGTGGTGAAAGGAAAGATCGTCAACATCGAGGACTACGGTGCATTCCTCGAAATTACACCTGGTGTAGAGGGACTGATCCACGTTTCTGAAGTCACCTGGAGCAACCAGCCGATCAACGCGCGTGATTATTTCACGCTCGGACAGGAGTATGAAGCGAAGATCGTCACGATCGACAGGGAAGACAGGAAAATGTCCCTCAGCCTGAAACAGCTGACAAAGGATCCCTGGAGCGATATCGAAGTACGCTTCCCGATTGGAAGCAGGCATACAGGAGAGGTGAAAAACCTCACACCCTACGGAGTGTTTGTTGAGCTTGAAGACGGAATTGGCGGGATGGTGCACATCTCCGACCTATCCTGGACCAAGCGTTACTCTCACCCGTCAGAATTTACGAAGGTGGGCAATGACATCGAAGTGGTCATCCTCGAGATCGACAAGGACAACAGGAAACTTTCCCTGGGCCACAAGCAGATCGAAGAGAACCCATGGGATACATTCCAGAATGTCTTTCCGGTCGGGTCATACCATGAAGCGACGATCACGCGGAGGGATGATAAAGGTGCCACGGTACAGTTGCCATACGGACTTGAGGCATTCGCCCCTGGCCGCCACCTGCGGAAGGATGATGGCAGCCAGGCAGGAATGGATGAAACCCTCACGTTCAAGGTGATTGAGTTCAACCGTGATGATAAAAGGATCATCGTCTCCCATACGCGGTACCTGGAAGATGTACGCCGTGAAGCGGAAGGTGAGATCGAAAAAGCAAAGGAGAGAAGCAGGAGGGAAACGTCCAAAAAACTGGAGGACCAACGGTCAAAGGTCGAGCGGACCACGCTGGGCGAATTGGATGTGTTCAGCCAGCTGAAGGAGCAACTCTCCGCGGAAGCTGAGCAAAAAGAAGCCCCGGCGAAGGA
>JARQTN010000157.1:27205-55158 GCA_029976695.1 Lewinellaceae bacterium | reverse complement strand
CTTGCCAGTAAAGGGTTCTGGTAAACGTGCAGGATACCATGGGGCAGAAATTCCAAGTTTCAAATCCCAATTTCCAAAAGGGTTTCAAATATCAATTCCCAGAATCCAAACAGCCGTCAAAGCTTTCATCCCAGTTCAATTGATCAACCGGCACATCCGGATAGAAATGATCGCGGGCATCATGCAGGTACTTCATCAGCTGGAAGGCATTGAACCAGCGGAAAAAGCGCTTTACAAAGGCATCCTTGCTTGAAGTATGGCTTTGAATATCTGCTATATTTAATTGATAATCCATCGTTTGCAGGAATTCACCTACTGCTCTAGGCAAGCTTTTGACAAACTGCTCAAGAGTTTCCAAATCCATTTTCCACAAGGCCTCCACCTGGTCGAACAGCATTTTCAGGTCCTGGTATGATCTGGGATTGTAGGTAAAAACATCACCATTATTTACAAGCGCATCACCGACCGCTTTACCAGTACCGAATGGCACGCGGTCCGAAACGCGACCGGATGGATACACACAGGTATCGTTCAGTTCGCCGAAGCAGCCCAGTTCGATGAACTTGTGGAGGAAGTAAAAATCCTCCCCTGCCTTGCGCCGGTTCATCCCACCCTGACGGATGTAATCCCTGCAGCGGACAGCCATGGCGGAACCGATAGTCTGGTAGGCGAACGGGAAACCGATCTTTCGCTGCATGCCGATGAACGCCCTGAGATGCTGCTCATATCCGGTGATCGCCTTCCTTTGAAGTTCAGGCAGTCCTTTTGTCCTGTGTGTAAAGCGGATCGAGCACCCGCAGATATCTGGGTGGCTCTCAAAATATGCCTCAATGGCGCGAAAGTAGTTCGCCTCAACAAGGCAGTCCGCATCCAGCCCGACGATCGGTTTATCTTCCAGGCCCGCAGACACAAGCCGCCTGGCTGCCTCATCCATAATGATCTTCCGCGCCGTCCCTACACCGGCATATTTGTCCTCCACGTCAAATGCCTTCAGAATAAAAACACAGCGGTTTTTAAACCCTTGGCTTGCTGCTGCCCAATTTACTGCATGCGCATAAGCCTCCTCGTTCAATGCCTTCACGTCAGAAGATGCTGAAACCGGGTGGTTGATCAGGACGATCACCTCAAATTGCCCCTCGGGCTTCTCGCATGCTGCAAGTGATTCCAGTGTTTGAAGCAGGGATCCCTCCCCAAAAGCAGGAATGGTGATGATGCCGGAGATATCCGGTGCCACCGGGTCCTCGATCAGGGCGGGCATGATCGTTCGCTTGTCAAAATACCGTTGCGCTCCTTCCATCTATGATGAAAATGTAATTTTGTGCACCTGCTGTATCAAAGGTAAGATCATCCATGCAAAACACGGCGTGCCTGTTGCAGACCGAATATTTTCCCACGATCTGGTTCTTTGCCCAGTGCTGCCGGTTCGATGAAATCATGATCGAGGCAACCGAGCACTACCAGAAAAGGAGTTATCGCAACCGGTGCCAGATCTCCGGGCCAAACGGGACGGTCTGGTTGTCGGTTCCATTGCGGAAAGGAAAGAACAGGCAGTGCCCGATCCGGGCCGTTGAAATCGCATATGATGAACCCTGGCAATCAAACCACTGGCACAGCATCAGAACAACCTACGGCAAAACGCCCTTTTTCGAACACTATGCCGACCTCGTTGAAAGCCTTGTGTATCTGGACAGCACGCGGCTATTTGACTACAACTTTGGGATCATCAATGCACTCTTGCCCGAGATCGGAATGAGTCAATCGGTTACACTCACAAAGGCATATAAAAAGGACCCTGGACATGTCTCCGATTTAAGGGGGCAGAACCCGGTATCAGGGCCACACGATCCATTCGGAAATTGTTATCCGCAATACGCCCAACCTTTTATCCACAAACTGCCATTCCAGCCAAATTTGAGTATCTTGGACCTCTTGTTTTGCAAGGGCCCGGAGACGGTTGCATACCTTGAAAAAGTGGCGGATCATTTCAACTTTAAGCACTTATGATGTCCTTCCTCGATGAACAGAATATCGTATTGCGGACACGGATCAACCATTCGGTCGACGCCCTGCTGAAGCTGACCGAGAGGATCAACCATGAATCCCTGGCCAGTACGATCAGGGACCTGAAAGACCGGATTGAAGAGCCCTTCATGTTCGTGATCGTGGGTGAGGTCAAGTCGGGTAAAAGCAGCTTTATCAATGCGCTGCTTGAGGTGGATGAAGACATCTGCAAGGTCGCGCCCTCCCCCATGACAGATACCATCCAGCAGGTGATCTATGGTGAACACGCACACGAGGAAATCATCAACCCGTACCTGAAAAAGATCTACCAGCCGGTCGAGATCCTCAAGGAGATCGCAATCGTGGACACACCCGGGACGAACACAATCATCGAGCACCACCAGGAGATCACGGAACGGTTTATCCCCGGCTCAGACCTCATTGTTTTTGTATTTGAAGCGAAAAACCCCTACCGCCAGTCAGCCTGGGATTTTTTCAACTATATCCATGAGGAGTGGCGCAAGAAGATCATTTTCATCCTGCAGCAAAAAGACCTGATGAACGAGGAGGACCTGGCGATCAACCTCGACGGGGTCCGCAAAATGGCTGAACAAAAAGGCATCGAATTGCCCCGCGTATTTGCCGTATCGGCAAAACTTGAGCAGGAAGGAAAAAAGGAGGAAAGCGGGTACCTGCCTTTGCGCACATACATTGCAGAGCACATCACAGGCGGCCGCGCGCCGATCCTCAAACTGGAAAGCAATGTCAACACGGCCCGGTCCATCGCCGGGAAGATCGCTGACGGGCTGGATTTACGGAGAAAGCAATACGAGGTTGACCTTGCATTCCGGCAGGACATCACTGAAACGCTTGAAAAGCAGGCCTCGGTATCCAGGGACCAGGTGCATGTGCTTGTTGAAAACCTGGTTGCCCACTACGACAAGACCATGCGTGAAAAATCCGACCAGCTGTCTGAAGCCCTTTCCTTCGGCTCGGTCTTCAAACGGTCAATTACATCCATCTTTTCAAAGAAACAGTCCATCAGGGAGTGGCTGCGGCATTTTACGGAAAGCCTCGAAACAGACCTGAATTCAGGCCTGCGCAATCGTTTGAACGACCGCGTCATTGACCTGGCAGAGAGCATCCAGCAAATGGGCCAGGTGATCGATCTAAAGATCCGGAGCAGCCAGACGATACTCAAGGATGACCATGAGATCTTCAGCAACATTGCAGAACGACGGGCGGGAATCCTGTCAGACTTGAGGGAAGCATTCTCCACTTTCCTGAAGAATACGGAAAACTTTGCCGACGAGAAGGTCTTTGCCCAAAATGAGAACCTATCCCCCACACTCGCCACGGGCAGCGGCATTGCAGTTGTGGGCGTGATCCTGGCCACGGTCACAAACGGGATGGTCTTCGATATCACGGGCGGGGTGCTGACGGCGATCGGGATCCTGTTTGCCGGCGTCTCACTCGGCCTTCAAAAGCGCAAGATCATGCGCAACTTCAAGGAGGAAATTGACAAGGGCAGGAACAAACTGGAAAAAGAAGTGACCGGACGGTTGGAGGCATATGTCACAGACATCAGCGGGAAAATTGATTCAAACTTCCACAGGTTTGATGAGTTGCTGGCCAATGAACAAAGATCGCTCAAAGAGCTGGACAACACACTGGATGAAATCACCTCGGACCTGCAGACGGCAGAAAAAGACATCAGCGAACACCTTTCAAACTAAAATGTACCAGAACAGAAATCACATCCGTTACTACAAACAAACTGCCATGATCAATCGTATTCTCTTGCTTCTCTTTACAGGCATTGCTTTTATGCATTGTAAAATGGATGGAGGCGGGGATCAATCCGCGGCTGCTCATCCGGCAGAGGAGGCTGCATTTGAAGAAGACAGCCATACATATGCAGCCCTTGGAAGTGCACGCACCACACACCTCACCCTTGACCTCACTGTGGACTTCGATAAAAAAATCCTGGGCGGCAAGGTCATCCATAAAATTGACAGGAATGGCGGCACATCATTCGTCGTTGACATGAATGGCCTGGATATCAAGGAGGTCCGTGATGCATCCTCAGGAGAGCCCCTTGAATGGAAAACGGGCAAGAATCAGAAATATTTGGGCCAGCCCCTGACCATCACTTTGGGGCCAAATACAGAAAAAGTTGAAATCTCCTATCTAACAAGGCCCGATGCCCTTGCACTGGACTGGCTGGATCCGGTACAGACAGCAGACGGCAAGCATCCTTTCCTTTTCACCCAGGGACAGGCCATCCTGACCCGCTCATGGATCCCGCTGCAGGACAGCCCGGGGATCAGGATCACCTATGATGCCACGATCCGAGTGCCAAGTGAATTGCTGGCGGTCATGAGTGCAGACAACCCGCAGGAAAAGAATTCGGACGGCGTTTACCATTTTTCCATGAAGCAGCCAATCCCCCCCTACCTCATGGCCCTTTCCGTCGGGGACCTCGCATTTCGGCCCATTGGCCTTAGGACCGGGGTATATGCAGAGCAATCTGTTGTCGATGCTGCGGCAGAGGAATTTTCCGACATGGAAAAAATGCTGGAAGCAGCAGAAGGACTGTACGGCGAATACCTCTGGGACAGGTATGACCTGATTGTACTCCCGCCAAGTTTCCCATTCGGGGGGATGGAAAACCCAAAACTTACCTTTGCCACCCCGACCATCATCGCCGGGGATAAAAGCCTGACCGCGCTGATCGCACATGAACTCGCCCATTCATGGTCCGGCAATTTGGTCACCAATGCCACCTGGAACGATTTCTGGCTGAATGAAGGATTTACCGTGTATTTCGAACGCCGGATCATGGAGGCCCTGTATGGAAAGGACTACACAAACATGCTGGCTCTCCTGGGCAGGCAGGACCTGGACGAAACCATAAAGAAAAGCGACCCGAAAGATACCCACCTGTACCTTGACCTCGATGGCCGCGACCCGGATGACGGGATGACGGATGTCGCATACGAAAAAGGTGCCCTCTTCCTGAAGACAATTGAGGAAAAAGTGGGGCGGGAAAAATTTGACCGTTTTCTTGTCAGGTATTTTGAGAGGTATAAGTTCCGGTCGATGACAACCGGCAGGTTCCTCAAGTACCTGGAGACTGAACTGCTCGAACCCAATGGTGTAGATATTGACATCGATGCCTGGGTCTATGGCCCCGGCATTCCGCCCGGTGCAGCAGAAGTGCATTCCGACAGGTTCCTGCTCGTGGATGAAGCCATGCACCAGTTCCTCGAAGGATCCAAACAGCCAGGGGACCTGCAAACAAACGGCTGGTCCACCCATGAATGGCTTCACTTTATCCGCCAGATACCGGATGACCTGAGTATCGCCAAAATGGAGGCCCTTGATGATGCGTTCAATTTCACCAACTCCGGAAATTCAGAGATTCTTGCCGCCTGGTATGAGCGTTCGATCCGAAACGGGTACGCAGACCAGATCATGCCATCGATCATTGCTTTCCTGACTGAGGTGGGCAGGAGGAAATTCCTTACCCCACTGTACAGGGCACTGAAGGAAACAGGCAGGGAGGAAACCGCCCGGAAAATCTTTTCTGGAGCAAGGCAAAATTACCACAGCGTTTCCGCAATCTCAATTGAGGACCTGCTGAATTCATAACCAGAAAGGAAAACATTATTTTCGCAGCAAATAAAAACCAAGTAGACATATGAAACTGAAATTATTGATTTTACTGATCGGAATGTCCTTTCAGATGGCATTTGGCCAGGTGGAACCATCACCGTTCGATTTTGGAAAGATGTGGACATTTGAGAACCCGCCAAAGGAGTGGTTCAAGGAAGCATATGATTTTGATGTGGACCAGGCCTGGTTTGACGACGCACGGAATTCCTCCCTGCGATTCGCCAGCTGGTGTTCTGCATCCTTTGTTTCCCCGGATGGTCTGGTGATGACCAACCACCACTGTTCACAGCCTGTCGCTCCTGCACTGCAAAGGGACGGCGAGGATTTTGACAAAACCGGATTCTATGCACCCACCCAGGCTGATGAACGCAGGTCGGAAGGCCTTTTTGTGGAGCAACTGATCCGCACTGCAGATATCACGGAAGAGGTGGAGATGTATATCGGCAAAGCTGAGAACGATGCAGACCGGCTGGCCAAGCGTGAGGAAGCCCTGAACAAGATCCAGGAGGAATACAGCAACAAATCAGGATGGGAAGGGCTCCGCCTTCAATTGGTGACCTATTACAGCGGAGGCAAATTTTCCATTTACGGATACAAAAGGTACGACGATGTCCGGCTGGTCTTTCTGCCCGAGCTGCAGTTGGGCTTTTTCGGAGGGGACCCGGACAACTTTACCTATCCCCGTTACAACCTCGATGTAACCTTCTGGAGGGTGTACGAAAACGGCAGGCCGCTAAATACTTCAGAGAATTACTTCAAATTCAACCCGGACGGTGTCAAGGAGAATGAACCGGTATTCGTAATTGGCAACCCGGGGACTACAGAGAGGTATCGTACAGTCGCACAACTCGAGTATGACAGGGATTACCGTTACCCGATGCAAATTGCACAATTTGAAATGATGATGGACCTCCTGAGTGAGGAGTACGAGAAAAATCCGAACGACGACCTGCAAAACCAGATCTTCAGCATTTCAAACTCCATGAAAGCAACCCAGGGCACGCTCGACGGATTGAATGACCCGCACCTCTTTGCACGCAAAGTGGCGATGGAACAGAAGATTCGTTCTGCTGCCGGGACCGAAAATGATTACTGGACCCCGCTCATCAAATCCTATGAAGAGCTTTCAGGTCATGTCATGGAGCTAAATTTCCTGCAGCCAAACCCGCTTTATGGCACCGTGATGAATATGCTTTACCCGCTGAATGAATATATTCAGAAGGCAGAAAGTGGTGCGGATGAAGGTGAGCTCAACCAGATGGAAGAAAATATCCTTTCTGTTGCAGGCACGCTGAATACTCCGGATGAAAAGGAAAAGCTGGCGATGGTGTTGTCGCTTATGACCCAATATGCCGATCCAACAGATACTTATCTCAACGACATCATGGGCGGGCGTTCACCAGCTGCAGCAGCTGAATATATCATCTCCGAATCCTTGCTCAACGACAAGGACAAGCTCGAAAAACTATTCAGCAAGAAACCGAAAAGGTTCCTGAAGCAGGTGGACAAAGATCCGATCTTCCACATGGCCAGGATCCTCCCCCCCATGTATAATGAAGCGGTAAGTCTGTTCAGGAGCACCTCTCCTCAAAGGAGGGATCTCGAGTCCAAAGTTGCCAATGAGGTTTTCAAGGTGTATGGCAGCTCACTGCCTCCGGATGCCACATTCACGCTGCGCATTTCTGACGGACGTGTGAAAAGTTATGCTTATAACGGAACGGAAGCACCGATCATGACAACTTATTTTGGCATGTATGACAGGCACTATTCTCATGGCCAGAAATTCCCATGGTCCTTGCCGGACAAATGGAAAAACCCGTCCATGGAATTGCTGAAATCTCCGATCAATTTTATCAATACATGTGATATTATCGGCGGGAACTCGGGCAGCCCTGTGATCAATATGAACCAGGAAGCTGTAGGACTTGTATTCGATGGCAACATCGAATCACTACCGGGCAAATTCATTTTCGATGAAGAGTCCAACAGGACCGTCGCCGTGCACGCCGGGGGGATCATCGCAGCGTTGAAGTACGTCTACAATGCAGACAGGATCGCAAATGAATTGTTAGGCATGTAATCCGGAAATGACCGGGCCAAAAAAAGAAAAAGCTTATCGCCAGGCCGGTGGTAAGCTTTTTCTATTATCTGGTCCTTCAACCCGTCAGGCAAAAATATTGGATTCGTATGCGCGCTGGTTGATCGAACGGTTAAAAATCTCCAGCATCCTTTTGGCAATGCCTGTCCAGCCAAAATTCCTGCGGGCAAATTTCGCACCTTCCACAGACAACTCCCCGCTCATTTCTTCATACCGCAAAGGCATGGCCAGCATCGCACCAAATTCTGCAGGATGATGCGGATCTGCATATAAGCCCTGGTTGCCGAAATCGACCAGGTCTTTGAGGCCACCATGCACCGTAATGACCGAAGGCGTGCCGCATGCCATGGCTTCAATAGCTACCATCCCGAAGGGCTCATAACGGGAAGGCATCGCAAAAACCTTGCACCCGCGGTAAATGTCCGCAAGCTCATTATCCGGGACATAGCTTTTCCAGACGACTTGCTTTTCAATACCAAGCTTTTTTGCGAGGGCCTTCAGTTTCTTTATCCCCTTTTCGTCCTGTTCCGAATCACCCCCGATCGCTGCAATGAGGCGTGCTTCGGGTTTCAATTCCAATACAGTCGGCATTGCTTTCAGGAGCAGGTCGTATCCCTTGTTATGCGCCATCCGGCCCAGGGTCAGGATATCAAAGGGCTGCAGGTCGTGTTTGAGGCGGATCTTCTGGATCTCCCGGGAAGGCACCGGGAAAAACCTGTTCTCGTCAATCCCGGGTGGAACCATCGTACAGCTCCTCGGGAGCATATCGTACTGCTTGGTAAGCAATTCGACCTGGGGAATCGTGGTTGCAATCACGTGGTTGCACATTTGATACACGAAATACTCCTTTCGGATGCGTTCCTTGAACCGGTATGATCTCTCCATTTCCTTGTCGTCCATATCACTGCCCATGTTATGCTGCTTCCACCAGCCTAACGAATGCGGGGTATGGACATGGGAAATGCCGAGCTCCTCGGCGATCTTCTGTCCTGCCCACCCGGCATCCCAATAGTGCGAATAGACCACGTCATACGATAATCCCTTGTTCCGGATGGAAGCCAGGCAATTCGTCACAAACTGACCCACATGGTCATGCATGTCCTCCTTGCGGATAAACTCGTCGCCGCCGAAGGGGATCCGCCATATCTTGTAGTTCTCATTCACCTCATCATATTCTGGCTGGTCCTCAAACTGCCGTGTGACAAGATGCACGCGCTGCCCCAGGCGGCTGAAACGCTCCGCAAGTTCGAGCACGTACACGACCTGACCTCCTGTATCGGGTTTTCCCAATTCAGGCTGGGCAGCTACATATCCGTGAAGGGAGATCATCAGTATTGATTCCATATTATCCATTATTTACGATTTTCAATCGGTGGCAAGCTAAAATATACTGTGCGGCAGACCATGCCTGATAGACTTTTCCCATTGGCTTGCCAGTCAGCCCGTGGGCCCATTCCGTAAATTCCCATTCCTTGTTTGATCCAAGCTGATTCAGCAACGCCAGCTTGTACAGTTCGCTCAGCGCTAAATCCCTGAGGCCGAGCTTTTCGATAAACTGAACCCAGAAAGCTCCCACGAATGGCCAGATCCCGCCGTTATGATAGTGATGCGGCAGGTTCAACAGGTTCACGGTATAGTATGAGCGCCAGTCGGGATCTCCGGGGTTTACCACCGGGTATACATTCCGCACAGGGTAGGGCTCATTCATGCCCACGCCAACCATAAACCGGAACGCTTCAAAGGCCTTGTCACTGCCCAGGACCCCAAACAGGTATGCCAGGATATTCCCGAAACTGTCACACCTCCAGCTGAAATCAAACGGGGTGATCTGGGCGACGAGATACTTCGTATCGCCAAGCGAAAATTGTTTTTCTGCGAATGAAAAACCTGTATTCAACTTCACTTGCGTATTGGGCCAGAAATTATCCAGGATCTCTTTTTTGATCACCTGGGACCAGCGAATGTAATCACCCGCCTGTTTGTCATTGCCCAGCATTTCCTGCAAGCGGCCGAAACACACATTGGCCCAGTACCATAACACTTCATCATACAACACATGGTAACTCCTCCCGAAAAGGTCCGTCCAGTCACCTGCCTCGGGGATTTCCAGCAGGGCATCGTTGTTTCCGTCCTGCGCACTCAGCCAGTCCATGGCACGCTGCAATGAGTTGATATGCTGACGCAAAAATTCGATATCCTCCGTCGCATTGATAAATTCATAAAATGCGATGATGACCCACAAGCCACTGTCGATGGAGCATATTCCTCCGACTCCTGAATAATCAGGCGATGCATCCCTGAGCCGCACGTTGGAAGGAATCTGGCCATTCATTGAAATATGTTCAAGCAGGGTCACAAAGGTCTGCTTCTGGCATTGCCTGATCTCTTCATCATGCACAAGCGGTATTGTCCCGATAATCGTAATGGCCCCATCCCGTGCCCAGACACTGTGATAATTTTCATCCGTACCAACGGCATCATTATCCTCTATGGGGCAAGCGATAAACCCGATGGGTGTGATATTCTTCCTGATGACCCGGACAGCCTCGTGATATCCTTCCCGGATAAGCGCGAGCTTCTCATCATGCTGGTCCAGGTCTGGATACTCTGTTTCATTGGCAACAAGGAGCTCGCCATGTTGGTCGCTACCATTTTCCACCTCTGAAATTGCCTCATCGGGAAATACTCCATAGAAAACAAGACCTTCGATTACCCCGTACTCGCGGGCGCGTTCAGCGTGGTATACCTCCCTGTACTTGGTCTGCTGGTAGAGTTCCTCCCGTGCATTTTCCACTGCAATGCCCTTCACATGCTCAAGATTGAACATCGCCGTATCGTTTCCGCTGTCTCCTGCCACGATCACCCGTTCGTTCGGAATATCAAGCGACTTGAGCAACCACTGGAGTGCATTCCCCTTGTTGGCCCATTTGGGCAGGATATCCAGGTACTGATCCCCGGAATACACGACATTCACATCCAGCCCAGCGCTGCTGAATGCCTTTTCGACCTGCGATATTTCATTGGATTTCGCCCCGCGCAAGAAATAGCTTCTTTTGTAGGCATGTTGAAACTTCTTTGGTTGTGGCTCTATTGGTAACGCAAGCCCACTAATGACTTCCTTCACTGCCTCGAGATCCCACCCTTCATCCAGAACAGCACTGAATTCCTTGATTACAGAACCTTGTGTATAGTCATAAATGTGGGTGCCAACACCACCGATGATATAGGATGGCTCCGGAATTGTTTTCCTGCTGACAAGGTCGAGGACATCCTTGTATAGCCTTCCGGAATTGTAGGTCAGGAGCAGGCCGTTGTTCCTGCCATACTTTTCCCAGACCTGTGTAAACCTGCTTTTCAGGGTTTCCAACTCGATGATCGTATTGTCGATATCGAATGACAGGAGACTGATCGAATGGTTATTTTTCGCTTTTATTTCCACCTATTTACCGGATGTTAAAGTTGTTGGATTCATAAAGGACAGGATTACAAAGATAGGACTTTCTCACCAGTCCCATTTTCTTACCACCGGGAGGGCGTGATTGTTTGACCTGAAGTGCAGGAAACAGGGAATGATTTTTTTGCTATTTCCCAAGCTTCAGGATCCTCAGCGCACCAATGACAACGAGGACAAATACCACTGCACCAATCATCAGATCGGGCAGCTTTGAGTGCGTCAGAAATACCAGCACTCCGGACAGGATCACACCGATATTGATGAGGATATCATTAGAGGTAAAGATCATGCTCGCCTTCATGTGGGCTTCTTCTTTGCCGGATGACCTGTTGAGAAGGTACAGGCAAAGGCCATTACCCAGCAGCGCTAGGAACGAGATCATGATCATTGTGCCAAATTGGGGAATCATGTCAAGAAAAAAGAAACGGCGAATGACCTCGATGAAGCCCAGCATGGCTAAAATCAGCTGGAAATATCCTGCAGTCGTGGCAATCCTTTTTTTCGTTTCAACAGCCTTGCCGACTGCATAGAGGCTGATGCCGTAGACGAAGGCATCGGCAAGCATGTCCAGGCTGTCTGCTACAAGGCCCATTGAGCCGGCAATCCATCCTGTCGCCATTTCCAGCAAAAAGAATCCGAAATTGATCCAGAGGACAATCCAGAGGACCCTGCGCTGATCTCTTTGAGATCCGATCATCTCCGGATCTGCCTTCGCTGTGGAAACCAGTTCACTGGCAAGGTTCAAAGAACCGATCTTTTGCTCGATCAGGTCCACACCGCCTTCATGGTAGACATCCAGCATCCTGTTCGAAAGGTCAAAATCCAGTGACCTGATGCCTTTCACCTGGTCGAGTTGCATGCGGATCATGGACTCCTCTGAAGGACAATCCATTTTCCGGATATGGAATGTGCTCTTGTACAGCATGGTCAAATATAGCTGATGGAATATGCCACGATGAGCGGAATCAAATCTGACATCATGCCCGCTCAATGATCATCGCATATCCTTGGCCGACTCCGACGCACATTGTCACGAGTGCATATTTCCCTTTTCGCTTGTGCAGTTCGATGGCAGCAGTCAACGCAATGCGGGTTCCGGACATGCCCAACGGGTGTCCGATTGCGATCGCCCCGCCGTTCGGATTCACGCGCGGATCATCATCCGTGATCCCAAGCTCCCTCAACACGGCAAGGGATTGTGCTGCAAAGGCCTCATTGAGTTCGATGACATCCACTTGCTCCAATGAAAGCCCGGCACGTCGCAGTGCCAATTGCGAAGCACCTACGGGCCCGATGCCCATAATTCGTGGTTCTACGCCAACGACGGCCGATGATACGATCCTGGCCAGCGGGTTGAGCTGATATTGGCTGACTGCGTGTTCGGACGCAACGATCACGGCTGCTGCACCGTCATTGAGCCCCGATGAATTGCCTGCCGTCACGGTACCGCCGTCTTCTGCAGATTTGAATGCGGTCCGCAGTTTCCCGAGGACCTCGATCGTCGTATCCGGCTTTACAAACTCATCCGCATCAAAGATGACTGGTGCTTTTTTCCGCTGTGGGATTTCAACAGGTATGATTTCCTCTGCAAGCCGCCCATTTTGTTGGGCTTTCCCTGCTTTTTGCTGGGAATGAAAAGCGAACAAATCCTGGTCTTCGCGGCTGATGCCGTACTTTTCGGCCAGGTTCTCTGCGGTATTGCCCATGCCATCCGTTCCGTAAAGGGCCTCCATACGTGGATTGATAAACCGCCACCCAAAGCTGCTGTCATGCATTTCAGCATCCCTGCCGAAAGGTTTTGACACTTTGGAGATCACCCACGGTCCGCGGGTCATATTTTCCACACCGCCGGAAATGAAAATGTCCCCCTCCCCCACGGCTATCGCCCGATATGCATGGATCATCGCGGAAAGACCGGACGAGCAGAGCCGGTTCACCGTTTCACCCGGCACCGACCAGGGTAGGCCCGCCAACAAAAGCGCCATGCGGGCGACATTCCGGTTATCCTCCCCTGCCTGGTTTGCACAACCAAGAATAACATCATCGTATGCATCACCCGGTATCGAATCCTGTTTCCCAACGATGCCTTTGATCACATGGGCCGCCAGGTCATCCGTGCGTACCGTTGCAAGGGTTCCGCCAAAACGTCCAACCGCCGTCCTGACGCCATCGATGATAAAAGCCTGCTTACCCATAAATCTTTCTTTTATCCCTATGCGCAAAGATGTCAAAAACTGCCGAGCTTGATGACCCTTCCAAGGTATGCCGTTTCATTTTGCATGATCCTGACGAAATAGACTCCGTCCTGGAAGGATGAAACGTCTATCGTCAGTCGTTCACCATCCTGGTCGGTGACTGTTGCGCTCACGGGCTCGCCCATCTGATTGAAAATGGAAACTGTGGCCGGGGCACTCGAATTCAGCAGGGCAACCACACGACCTTGAGCAGGGTTCGGGGAAATTTCCAATTTTGAAACAGAATTGGACTGCACACCATCAAGGGTGCTAAAACTCAACTTGTATAATTTACCCTGGAACAAGGCTGCCAAGTATAATTCCCCGTCTGCATCTTCCCCAAATGCAGAAAACTCATTTTCATCGTATTTCCCGATTGGTTCATTGATCCAGTTTTGTCCCTCATCGCGGTACAGCATCCAGATCTGGCCGGAACAAAAATCTGTATAGACATATCTTCCATTTGCAAGAAAACCAGGAATTTGACTTCGGTAAACAAAACCGCCCGTAATGCTGCATCCGTTCTCTACTGAATGCCTGTATACATGAACAGGTTCTGTAAAATCCGTATTCAGGTCACATTGCGAAACATTAAACTGTTCAAATCCTTCATAGCATCGCCATCCGTAATTTTCCCCACCGGGACTGTCCGCAGGCTGTACATGGATCTCTTCCCATTCGTTTTGCCCGACGTCCGCGATATACATGTCACCAGTCAACCGGTCGAAACTGAAACGCCAGGGATTCCTGAGGCCTGTTGCCCAGATTTCCGGAAGATAAGTCGGATCACCTACAAATGGATTGTCCTCAGGTACGAGGTATGGCTCACCGCCGTCCACATCGATCCTGAGCATTTTCCCCAGCCAGGTCATTGGGTTCTGGGATCTGTTGCCCGGATCGCCTGCACTCCCACCGTCACCAAACCCGATATAGAGATAACCGTCCGGGCCAAAGTGGATATCACCGGCGTTGTGATTGGTGAATGGCTGTGACTGGGTCAGCAGGATGAATTCGGAAGCTGCAATGGCAATGTCCGGGTTTTCGGCATCCACAGAATATCTTGCCACGACAGTTTCATTTGCATTTGTGTAATTCACATAGAAGAAACCATTCTGCATGTAATCCGGGTGGAAAGCCAAACCCAACAACCCTTTTTCACTTGCCGAATCATCCACCCTGTTGCGGATATCGAGAAAAAAACCGGGCTTGACATTCCCGTTCTCCCCAACAATCCGGATCGTACCCCGCTTTTCCACAATGAACAGGCGACTGTCACCTGCGTGTGCGATCGATACAGGCCTGGCAAGGCCATTGGCAAACTCGACAAGCTCGACTGCGACCTGTGGATATGCATCAGAAGGGATCAGCAGTAGGGCAACTTGAAGGATGAACAGGCGGATAAATACGGGCATGTTTGAAAGTTTAATGCCTGACAAAGGTACGAAAGGGCTTTGTGGATGCCCGTCGTGATTTGTCCACATGCAAACTTTTACCTAATTTTTCACCCGATGCAAAGACGAACCGCATGAATTTCCCAATAAATCCATTGAGTACACCCCTTCTGTGGATCACCTTATTGTGTACCTCCATGTCTGTGCTCCGGGCCCAGGACCAAACGATTTATGTTGCCCGGTCCCAGATTTTTGGAGGATCCGGAATCGATGCCGGCCTGGCCATCGAGCGTACGCCGGATGGCTCTGGTCTTTTCCTGGCGGGCAGGTCGACATCATCTGATGGCAACCTGACCGGAAATTTTGGTGGAAGTGACTACTGGGTCATGCGGGCCAGCATGGAAGGAGAAGTACAATGGAGCAATTATTTCGGTGGCAGCAACAGCGAACAGGTAAATGCCCTGCTGCCGCAATCGGACGGAAGTGTATTTGCCTTTGGCACGACTTTTTCCGACATTCCCGAGCTTGAGGAACTCAACGGACTGTTTGGTGCCTGGCTGGTCAGGGCAAATGCGGCAGGCCAGATGATGTTCTCAAAACTGATCAGTTCAAATATTAGCGAAAAAGGTATTGATCTTGTGCAAACAGGGGAAACCCAGATCACGCTGCTCGGTGAGACAGCCTCCGATACGCTGGGTGGTGAGATGAACCACGGCATTACGGATTACTTCCTGAGGCGGATGACTGTTTCCGGCATTGATGTCTGGACAAGATTGTATGGCGGCAACAGCATTGATGAACCTGCGGCCATGATCAACACAAATGATGCAGGATCGATCATTGCCGGATCATCCATGTCCGGCGGGGGGGATTTGGATACCAACCGCGGTGGTTTTGATGTCTGGATCCTCAAACTGCTGCCAAACGGAGAGTTAGACTGGTCCAGGACCTATGGCGGATCCGGTCAGGACAAGGCAAGCGACATTTACCAGCTGGAAGATGGCAGTTATCTCGTGGTCGGCCAGACAACCTCCGAAGATGGCGATGTGAGCCAGCCATCGATTGGAGAAGAAGACCTCTGGATTCTCAAACTCGATTCCGAAGGCACGCTTCTTTGGGAAAGAAGATACGGTGGCAGTGGCAGAGATATAGGCACTGGCATCACTGCATTTCTGAATGGGGCTTTCATTGTTGTCGGCACCACAAACAGTATGGATGGTGATCTTACCGGCAACAAGGGCGAAGAGGATACATGGATGCTCTACCTCGACGAAAATGGAAATGTCATCAATAAAATGAATTACGGGGGATCCGCGGAAGATTTTTCAGAAGCTGTCGTGGCAGATTCCTCCAGTGTGTACATCCTTGGCTGGAGTCCTTCTACGGACGGCACACTGCCGCTGCCACCCCTGCCCCAGGAGAACATGTGGCTGCTGACCATGTCAACGGACAGTTTCATGTGCTCGGAAAACCTGGTGTGCAGGCAGGATACGCTCAATTCTTCAAATATCGTGTTCAGTGAATCTGATAGCGGGATCGATTGTATCAACGGTTGTACGATCGGGTTGCCCGCCGGGCCTGCATTCATCCAGTCTGAATGCACGAATTTTGTCCATGAGACTGCATTCATTATGATCCGGACTGACGAAAATGCAGACTATATGACCTTGTCCGTGGATGCCGAGGGCTTCAATTTGCCTTACCTTGCCCTGGCAACTTCGCAGGGTTGCACGATTTTCGAAACCATCGATTGTGCATTTGGATATAACGGACAGGTATTGATTGAAAATATCCCGGTTGATCCCAATACGCTATACACTGCAATCGTCAGTGATGCTGAGGGTAATGTCGGGGATTTTGACCTTTGTGTGTCGGTGATAGATGTAGAGTTCTGCAATGTCGAAAGCAGCCTGTATGCAACCGAAACCAGTCTGGGATCACCCCTGGAAGGACCATACCTGCCCGGGGAAGAAGTGACCTTTTGTTATGAGATTACGGAATGGGAAAAGCTGGAATGCAACGGGCTCCAGGGCATCGTCCCTTCCTTCGGCATCGGCTGGGACTCGATCAGCCTCGAAGCAAACGGAGAACCTGTACAGGTTGACACTCCGCTTGTGGCAAATCATTCAGGCACATGGGAATGGTACGACCTTGGTGAGATCAGGTACAACACATTCAACCCGGTCAACGGCATCGAAGGTGGCCAGGGCATGCCTGCCGGTTGGTATTTTTTCAATACGGACAGCCCGCCGCCTAACGCGGACCCGAATGAAACTGAAGGGGATATTGCACTCTGTACGCCCTCCGATGACACCTGGAAAGTATGCTTTACAATGAAGACCAGGTCGGAATGCATGGGCAATATGGATTGCTCTGTCACGATTGACACGTACGCAGACGGAGAGGTCGGTGCAAATGTGTCCCTGGCGTGCGGGTATGACCCATCCATTGTGTTATCAGCAGAATTGAATTGCTGCATCAATCCGAATATTGAAGATATCCCCGACCTGTTGCGTTGTACCGGTGACACCCTGTTGTTTCCGATCCGGACAAACATTGCCGGAGATGTCACCTATTCATGGCGTGTGCTGTCTGCGGATCTCGGGATATTAGGTGCATCTGACGGAAATTCATCCGTGTTTTTCCAGATCCTGGAAAATATCGAAACCTTTGATCAGTCGGTCACCTACGAAATCAGTGCCTCCGCCCCGTTTTGTGAAGCTACACCTGAAGTATTCACTGTGACGGTTCGACCGAGGCCCATGACAAACATGCAACTGGTCGGACCGGATCAGGTCTGCAGCGGTGACCCCATAGAACTCCAGTTCACAAATACCGGTTTGCCACCTTACTTTGCAGCACTCGCACAAAACGGCTCCATTCGAGATACACTCCTCATGGAAAGCGAGGTGACTTCATTCTTCGTCACCCCCGAGATAAATACGTTATATGCTGTTGTCGGTTTTTCTGATCAGAATTGCATTGGCACCGCTGCAGGGGTTGCGCAGGTAGAAGTGCTTCCGAATCCCGAGGTTTCCATTGACCAGTTGATTTGCGCAGGAGACACTTTCTTTATCGGAGGGCTGCCATTCGCTGAACCAGGCAATTTTTCAGTCACGATCGAAAATGGGACAGTCAATGGATGTGACAGTACGGTCAACCTGACTTTGGGGGTTGCGCCAGTTGAAATGTCTGTACTGGACACCTTCATTTGCGCTGGAGAGCAGTTGATCCTGGGTACCGACACCCTCACCGAGACCGGTGCATATGAAGTATTCCTGACAGGCCAGTTGGGATGCGACAGTATCGTATCTGTCACGCTTGCCGTTTCAGACACGAACAGGTTTGAAATGTCCCAGACCATCTGTCCCGGGAATTCCGTCATTTTCAATGGAGTGGCAATTTCAGAGGCAGGTATATACACAGATACAAACTTCATTTCGGGACAATGCATTTCAGTGGACATCCTGAACCTTGAAGTATTGCCAGAAATCCGGATTGACAGCCTGGAGATCGTATCCGATAACGGAAACGGTACAGGAGCCGTATTCCTGGACATTTCCGGCGGGACACCCCCCTTTACCTACCAGTGGTCCACGGGGGCCACAACCGGCAGTATCACGGACCTTATGGCTGGCAACTACCAGGTCACCATTACAGATGATGCCGGATGTTCCAGGGCATTTACCTTTAATGTGCCGCTGTCCACGGCGACTCCGGATCAAACCAGGCTTTCCAGGCAGATCAGGATCTTTCCGAATCCTGCATCCTCAAGCCAGGCAGTTTTCCTGCAATATACGGGAGAAAGCAACTCTCCTCCCGTCTCTGTCAGTTTGCAGAATATGGTCGGGCAACAGCTTGTAAACCTGGATCCAGTCAGAACAGGGGCAACCGTACAGTTTGAGACCGCCGCTTTTGAACCTGGAATCTACCTGGTCAGGATCAGGCAGGATCATCTCACTGTCTACCATAAGATCATCATTCAGTAGATCGGTACCTTCTCATTCTTTTGCCATCGAACGGGCTTCCGGGTTCTCCGTTGTTGAAGTCCCGTTTCATTCGTATCTGGCAGGTAGGACGAAAAACAAGGTATGCGCGCATCAATAAAACAGAAAAAGGATTTTCGCATTGCTGCGAAAACCCTTTTCTGTGTGCTTTTTTAAACTCAAGTTGGATTTAATCATCTTCAGCAAACGACACCGAAGTGCTGCTGCTGAGTACGTTGAGTCGCACTCTCTGATACCTGGCCGTACGTAAGTACTTCCAGCCATCAGTACCGGGACACTGCGTAAGCACTACCCCGACTTGCTTTGTGAACTTCTCCACGGCATTCCACGAGGGACTACCGCTTAACGGTCTCGTTCTACATCGCAATTTTAATTTGCTATTCTTTCAATAACAATTCTAATATATGTCTTTACGCAGACTTTACAAAATTTAAATAAGATAATTTTTATATATTTTAATTTTTAATTTGTTTTTCATTCATGCTCACGTTTATGTGCAATTTCTAAAATGCATTGGCAATCTTAAGGAAGCTTTCTGCATCCAGGGAAGCCCCCCCGACAAGGCCTCCGTCCACATTTGGCCGGGCAAACAGGTCACTGGCATTACCCGGTTTCACGCTCCCACCGTAAAGGATGGAAATGGAATCACTGGCTTCCTGTCCGTATTTCGATTGCAGCAATGTCCGGATATGCGCATGCATTTCCTCTGCCTGTTCAGGAGTAGCCGTCTCCCCGGTCCCAATCGCCCAGATCGGCTCGTAGGCAATGATCAATTTTGTGATATGCGCCGTATCAAGGTGGAAAATGCTCTCCTTTAGCTGGCTTTCCACAAACGCTGCATGATCTCCTGCTTTCCTGATGCCCAGTGGTTCCCCGCAGCAAAAGACCGGCTGGACGCCATGCGCAAGCGCCGCATCGACTTTTTCCTTCAGAAATGCGTTTGATTCGCCAAAGATTTCGCGCCGCTCACTATGGCCAATGATCACCGTTTCAACCCCGATATCCTTCAGCATAGGGAGGCTGATCTCACCAGTATAAGCACCGCTTTCTGCCGGATGGCAGTTTTGCGCAGCTACCCTGATCCCTGATCCGGCCGTCCAACTGACTGCATCAGCCAGGTATACGTAAGGCACCCCTAATATCATCCCGACCTCTCCGGGAAAATCACCCTGCACAAGCCCTTCTACCAGTGCTTTTGCACCAGCCCGGTCCATATTCATTTTCCAATTACCTGCAGCAATATTTTTTCTTCTCATGTGAAATTTTAAAATTGGTTAAACATTGGTTGAATGTACAAACTTCTCAAACATTCAACAGAACCGTAAAACAAATGAAATTCGGAAAACAGGAGAATATCAGCGGAATTGATTTCACGCTTCCTGAGGCTTCCTTTCTCATTGAGAAAACCAACCGGGAGCAAAGGCCCCCCCTGAGGATTTATCTGGGTACAACCGGATGGACACATAAAGAATGGAAGGGTACTTTCTATCCCGAAAAAATGGAGGCCGGAAGACAATTAGCCTATTATGGAAGATTGTGCAACACGATAGAACTCAATACCACCCATTACAGGATCCCCCCGAAAGAGATGATCCTGAAATGGGTTTCCATGGTGCCTTCCGACTTTAAATTCTGCCCAAAAGTCCTCCAGTATATCAGCCACAGCAGAAACCTGGGCGTCGATTCCGACAGGATCGACAGGTTTTGTACACATATGCGCTTCTTTGGACAGCATCTTGGACCCGTATTCCTGCAACTTCCCCCTCATTTCGATACTTCGAAGCTGCCGGTTTTGGAACGATTTCTGGATGTATTTCCAGAGGACATTCAACTATCTATTGAACTCAGGCATCCGAGCTGGTTTGATGAGTGGAAACAAATTGATATGCTCATTGCAATTTTGACTGAACAAAAGAGAGGGCTGGTCATCACAGACGTAGCCGGCCGGCGTGACGTGGCACATATGCAAATTATCGCACCGCATCTGATGGTCCGATTCGTGGGAAACGGTGGACACCCTTCTGACAGGGAACGTCTCGATCAATGGCGTGATATGATCAATGGGGCAACTGGCTACCAATTGGATGAATTGTATTTCTTTGCACATCAGCCCGGGCAGGTACCGCTCCAGGTCTTGCATGACATGATGTACCTTGATGAAACCTTTCGCAACAACAAAATGGTTGAAACAAGGGGTCCGGTGCGGATCAACCAACAAAAATCACTTTTCGAATTATGAGCAAGGACTATCCATATATTCACAGGGACATCTCATGGCTATCCTTTAATGAGCGCGTACTGCAGGAAGCAAAGGATCCGAATGTCCCACTCCTGGAAAAGGTAAAATTCCTGGCGATCTACAGTTCCAACCTGAATGAGTTCTTCCGCGTACGGGTAGCCAACCACAGGAACCTGTTCAGAAGCGGAAAGAAAACACAGCGCGAACTGCACTATGACCCGGAGGCACTCCTCAAGCAGATCCAGAAAATCGTGAATGTACAGCAGGAAGAGTTCAGCCGCATATTCGAGAAGGAGGTCATTCCGGAGCTCAAGGTACACGGGATCTACCTCCTGAGGAGGGAGGAACTTGATGACATCCAGAAGGAGTATATTTCCGGGTATTTCCAGAACCATATCCTCCCGTATGTGCAACCTGCCCTGCTTGTCAAAAACAAGATCAAGCCATTCCTCAACAACGCCGCGCTGTACCTGATGATCCATCTGAAGGACAAGGAAGGGCCCGCAAAGGAGTCTTATGCCATTGTCAATATCCCCAGTGACGACCTTCCGAGGTTTATCGAACTCCCTTCGTCATCCAAAAAGAAATGCCTCATCATGCTTGATGACGTGATGCGGCACAGCGTAAGCTGGATGTTTCCGGGCTATGACATCATTGACACATACTCGATCAAGCTGACACGCGATGCGGAACTCTACATTGACGACGAATTCTCGGGTGACCTGATCGACAAGATCCGCAAAAGCCTCCAGAAGCGGAATGTCGGGCCTGCCAGCCGCCTGGTTTATGACCATGAAATGCCACAGGAGCTCGTCAGTTACCTGCAGGAAGTGCTCGAGGTGGAGGACCTGGACCTGCTTTCCGAAGGGAGGTACCACAACAATTTTGATTTCTTCCAGTTCCCGGATTATGGCCTGAGCCATTTGAAAAACATCCCCCTCCCGCCGCTGCCCTATTATCCGCTTGAGGATACGGATGAATTCTTCAAATCGATTGAGGAGAAAGACCATTTGGTCCATGTACCCTACCACAGCTATTCCTCCGTGATCCGCTTTTTCGAAGAGGCAGCTGACGATCCGCTCGTGACACATATCAAGATTGTGCAGTACCGGGTCGCCAAGGAAAGCCGGATCATGGAAGCATTGCAGCGCGCTGTCAGGACCGGAAAACAGGTTTTTGCCTTCATTGAGGTGAAGGCAAGGTTTGACGAGGAAGCCAACCTCATGTGGGGCGAACGCCTTGAGAAGGCAGGTGTTCAGGTGAAATACAGTTTCCCGGGGCTGAAGGTCCACTCCAAAGCAGCACTCATCCGGCGGCTTGAGCCATCCGGCCCCAAAATGTATGCATACCTGAGTACCGGAAATTTTCATGAAAAGACGGCAAAGCTGTATTCCGACTTCGGGATCTTCACTGCGGACCCGAGGCTTGTAAATGAAGTGGCCCGCGTCTTTTCCTACCTCGAAACCGGCCATGGTAAAGAAGATAAATTCGACCACCTGTTGGTCGGGCAATTCAACCTCCGGCCCGCACTCATTGAGCTGATCAAGAAAGAGATCTCGAATGCACAGGAAGGGAAGGAAAGCGGGATCATGCTCAAAATGAACAGTATCCAGGATGAAGAAATGATCGACCTGCTTTACGAGGCAAGCCAGAAAGGCGTACCGGTCAAATTGATCATCCGGGGGATCTGCTCCCTGGTTCCGGGTGTCGAAGGGGTGAGTGATAAAATCGAGGCAATATCGATCGTGGACCGTTACCTCGAACACAGCAGGGTGTTTGTCTTTCACAATGAAGGTGATGAAAAGATCTTCCTTTCTTCTGCAGACTGGATGGTCCGCAACCTGAGCCACCGGATCGAAACCGTCTTCCCCCTCTATCAGGAAGATATCCGGAAACACATCAAGGACTTTTTGAATATCCAGTGGTTTGACAATGTCAAATCAAGATACCTTGACGAGGCGAGGCTGAACAAGTACCGCACGGATACTTCTGAATTGCCCATTCGCAGCCAGCATGAAGTGTATTACTACATTAAACGGATGAATGAGCATTTTCTCAGCAGCAGCCATGAGGAGATGCAGTCCATGGAAAATGCGAAGCCGAATCCCGTAGTCGAACCGCCGGTAGAGAAGCCTGCGGAAAGCAGCCAGCATCCCCCGGATCCGGGTGTAAAGCAAAAAAGGACTTTCTGGCAAAAGGTATTCGGGTCGTTTTAGATCCTGCTGGATTGTCCCCTTTGAGTTGTCTGGTTATCAAATCATTTCTGGGGAGCAGATGATGGCCGCATCGACACGCTCCATGGCGATTTGTCTGCATTGATTTCAGTAAGTTTGCAGTGTACAAATACATTACTTCATGATCCATGCCATTTCCCCTGTCGACGGCAGATATGCATCCAAAACAGCCCCGCTGGCAAATTACTTTTCTGAATACGCATTGATCAAAGAGCGAGTCTTTATCGAGGTGCATTACCTGGTCGCACTTTCCCGATTGGGTCTTGCAGAGTTTCCGTCGCTTTCCGAAGACCAGCAATCTTTCCTGTTTGATCTGTACAATGGATTCGGGGATGAAGCAGCCCAACGGATCAAGGATATCGAAAAAGTCACCAACCACGATGTCAAGGCAGTGGAATACTTCATCAAGGAGCAAATGGAAACTGCAGGCATGCAAAAATGGCTTGAATGGGTGCACTTTGCCCTGACATCGCAGGATATCAACAACACTTCGATGCCAAGGCTCATCAAGGGCGCAATCGGAGAAGTCATCCTGCCGATCATGGAAAACACAATCGATTCATTGGCAAGCCTCGCCAGGAACTGGAAAGGTGTCCCAATGCTCGCGCATACCCATGGGCAGCCGGCATCCCCAACGACTGTAGGCAAGGAACTCATGGTGTTTGTCGAACGCATGCAATTCCAGTTACACACCATCAGGCAGATTGAATACTTCGGCAAATTTGGTGGAGCTACCGGCAACCTGAATGCACATTACGCAGCCTACCCGGATACAGACTGGATCGGCTTTGCGAACCGGTTCCTTGAAAGGCAACTGGAGATCAGGCGAATTACGTTCACGACACAAATTGACCATTACGACCATCTCGCGGATCTCTTTCATGCATTTATGCGCTTCAACACGATCCTGCTGGATTTGTGCCGGGACTTCTGGACCTATATTTCAATGGAATATTTCAAGCAGAAGACCTTCAAGGATGAGGTGGGATCATCCGCCATGCCGCACAAGGTAAACCCGATCGATTTTGAAAATGCAGAGGGCAACATCGGGGTCGCGAATGCCCTGTTTGCGCATCTTGCAGAGAAACTGCCGGTATCGAGGCTTCAGCGAGACCTGACGGACAGTACGGTGCTGCGGAACGTCGGGGTCCCCTTTGCACACAGCCTGATCGCCTATACTTCGATCCTGAAAGGCCTTTCGAAGGTGGAGCTGAATGAGGAGAAGATCCGGTCCGCACTTGACCACAACTGGGCAGTCCTTGCGGAAGCCATCCAGAATATCCTCCGCAGGGAAGGCTTTGAAAAACCATATGAAAGGCTCAAGGAACTGACACGCGGATCAAGCGGGATCACGGAAGCCAAAATCAAGGCATTCATCGGCACGCTTGAGGTCAGCGAAAAAGTCAGGGAGGAACTGCTGGCGCTTACGCCATTCAACTATATCGGGAAGCATCCGGAATTTTGATCCGGGATCATTCAGCCGATATCCGAATGAAAACGAGTTAGCTCTTGTAGAACACCGGCTCCTGGTCAGGCAGCCTGATCTCGACGCCTTTTGTGCCTTCTTCCACGTACCCGATCACCTGGGAATCCACATTGAATGCCCTGATCACATCCATAATCTCATCTGCCATATCGGGCTGCACGTAGATTTCAAGCCTGCACCCCATATTGAACACCTTGTACATTTCTTCAGGGGAGGCACCTGACTCCCGCCCGATCAATTCAAAGATCGGGGGCGGCTGAATCATCTGGTCCTTTACTATGTGCACGTGGTCATTGACAAACTTCAGCACCTTGCTGTGTGCTCCGCCTGTATTGTGAATAATGCCGTAGAGGGCATCCTTATATTCACGCAGGATGGGCACCAGGATCGGCAGGTAGGTACGCGTCGGTGAAAGGAGGAGCTTTCCCAAAGGAATCTTTTGTTCACCGACCTTGATTTCATTCATCAGGTCAAGGCTCCCGCTATACAGGTATTCCTCAGGGGTGCCCGGGTTGCAACTTTCAGGGTATTTGGCCAGGTACTTTTTCTGGAGCAGGTCGTGCCGGGCGGAAGTCAGCCCGTTACTTCCGATCCCGCTGTTATAGTCCTCTTCATAACTGGCCTGCCCGAAGGAGGCAATGCCGATAATGACATTCCCGGGTTTGATCCTGTTGACGACTACTTCCTCCCGTTTCATACGTGCGAAGGTGGTGTACCCGACATCAATGGTCCGGACGATGTCGCCTACATCAGCAGTCTCTCCCCCTGCCATTTTGATCCCGATGCCATAAGTCGCCATTTTCTTCACAAATGCATCCGCCGATGTGATGATCCGTTCAATGACTTCACCTGTGATCAGGTGTTTGTTCCTGCCAATTGTCGAAGAAAGCAGGATATCCTGGGTGCATCCCACACAGGCCATGTCATCCGTATTCATCACAATGGCATCCTGGGCAATCCCGTCCCAAACGGATACATCCCCGGATTCTTTCCAATAGAGGTAGGCGAGGCTTGTCTTTGTGCCGGCCGTATCTGCATGCATGATATTGCAGTGAGCCCCGCTACCCCCGACAACATCCGGCAGGATCTTGCAGAATGCTGTGGGGAAAAGTCCTTTGTCCAGGTTTCTGATCGCCTTGTGCACTTCTTCCTTGCCGGCTGAAACCCCTCTCAGTTCATATTTACTTGGCTCGGGCATACGTTTTTTCAGGTATTTTCAGAGGTAATGGAACGATCTTTCAAAGATGCCCATTTTTTTCAAAGAAGGATGCATTTTTCCAAAGAACAACATTTGGTAAGATTTTTGCACGTGTTTTCCCTGATTTCAGTTCTGTAGCAAACTGTTAAAACCAACCTTTGTTGTTGCAGGCAATGCAAATGCTTCCGTTTCATCAAACGGGGGCATTTTTTTATTTCATACCAGTGGGCCAATATGACGGGAGCCCATCAGGCCAAAAGGAATTCCCTGAAAGCCCGGAAATCATTCCCCATGGGGATCGAGACGATTTCCCTTTCAGCGAAAGCCCTGAGCCTTTCCGGAACATCCGGAAACATGCCGGTTGCCTGCTCTACGGTTTCCCCGAATTTTGCCGGATGTGCGGTTTCGATAAAGATACCGACCTCGTTCTCATCCAAATGATCTTCTTTGAGCGAAAGATACCCTGTCGCCCCATGCGGATCTAGCGTATATCGGTAATCGTCGGAAACATCCATGATCGACTGCAGGATTTCCCCGTTGGCATAGTAATAGCCCCTTAGATCCTTCCTGATTTCTTCTGTGTCACCGCCATACAATTCAACCAGTCGGGCAAAGTTGCTCGGATTCCCCACATCCATTGCATTCGCCACCGTTTGCACAGAAGGCCTCGGGCGGTAAATCCCGGTTTCCAAAAACTCGGGAACCACGTTATTTGCGTTTGTAGCTGCTATGAACCGCCTGATCGGGATGCCCATACGCTGTGCCAGGATACCGGCTGTCAGGTTGCCAAAATTACCCGATGGCACAGATACGACAATATCAATCGTGGACCCGGCAAGCTTCCTGAGCTGCGGGACAAGGAGAGCATAGTAAATGGACTGGGGCAGCCAGCGGGCCAGGTTGATGCTGTTGGCAGAGCTTAGTCTCAGCTTTGCATTCAGTTCTTTATCCAAAAAAGCCGTCTTGACAAGCTTCTGGCAATCATCGAACACACCATCAATGGCGATTGCTGTGATATTTTCTCCAAGTGTCGCAAATTGTTTTTCCTGGATCTTTGAGACTTTGCCCCGGGGATACAGCACAACCACCTCTATCCCATCCACACCAAGAAAACCGTTCGCTACGGCACTGCCAGTATCGCCGGATGTAGCAACAAGCACGGTCACTTTATCACCCTTATCCAGAAAGTGGCCCAGACAGCGGGACATGAACCGCGCACCAATATCCTTGAATGCCAGGGTTGGCCCGTGAAATAATTCAAGTGTGTAGATCTGTTCCGTGATCTGCACGACCGGGATCTCAAATGACAAGGTTTCCTGCAGGATGCTGTACAGCTCCTCTTCCCTGATGTTGTCTGATACGAATGGCCGCATCATATAGAACCCGACATCAACGGGACTCAGTTCATCCAATTGGGAAAGGACTTCATTCCCCAGTTTCGGGATGAATTTGGGGAAATAGAGCCCATTGTCCGGTGCAAGCCCCTGGATGACTGCATCCCGGAAATCCAGGTCAGGCGCATTCCGTTCTGTACTGAAAAATCTCATCTCCTATAGATTGATAACCCGCATAATATCGGACATCACACCCGATGCAGTCACCTCAGGGCCAGCACCGGCACCCTTGATTACCATCGGCTGCTCAACATAACGGTCAGTATACAACAGGATAATATTATCCGTCCCCCCCAGGTGGAAGGCTGGATGCGTTGCATCGATCTCATGCAATCCGACTTTTGCCTCATCTCCTTCGAGTGATGCCAAATACCGGAGTTTTTTTCCCTCGGCCTCTGCCCTGCTTCGCTTCTCTTCCATCAACCCGTCACAAGATCTGAGCTGTTCAAACAGTTTTTCCCATGAAGCAGCATCGAGCTTCCCATCAGGCAGGAACGGGACATTCTGCACATCATCCATCTCTACTTTCCTCCCGCATT
>JARQTN010000157.1:1359-27105 GCA_029976695.1 Lewinellaceae bacterium | reverse complement strand
TCAGGCAGGAACGGGACATTCTGCACATCATCCATCTCTACTTTCCTCCCGCATTCACGGGCCAGGATCAGAATCTTGCGCATCACATCCACACCGCTCAGATCGATGGAAGGGTCAGGTTCCGTATATCCCAGTTTCCGTGCGCTGACCACTGCATCAGAAAATGAAACCTCGTTGGAAATATTGTTGAAAATAAAATTCAGGCTGCCCGACAACACTGCCTGGATACGATGGATATGGTCACCCGTCAACACCAGGTCCCTGATCGTTTTGAGGACCGGAAGCCCGGCAGCCACATTCGTCTCAAAAAGGTACTTCACATTCCTATCATGCGCGGTCTGTTTCAGCAACTGGTAATGGTCAAAACTGGATGATGCCGCAATCTTGTTGGAAGTCACCACACTCACATGTGAGTTCAGGAATTCCAGGTACATGCCGCTGATCACTTCAGAGGCCGTATTATCCACGCAAACGGCATTCCGGAGGTTCAGGCGGCGCACCCTTTCAATAAATTCACCCGGATGGAAAATATCCGGCGCATTGTCCAGCACATCCTTCCAGTTTTTGAGTTCTATCCCATCCGGCATGAATGCCATTTTCTTCGAATTTGCAAGTGCGACCACCTTTACATCCAGCCTGTACTCCTGCCGGAGTGCTTCCTGCTGCTGCCTGAGTTGCCTGATCAGGGTGCCGCCGACATTCCCCAGTCCGATGATGAACAAATGGATCTCCTTCGCATCTGACAGGAAAAATCCTTCGTGCAGTGTATTGAGTGCCTTGACCACATCCTTGTCCCTGATCACAAACGAGATATTGCGTTCCGTACTGCCTTGTGCGATCGCCCAGACATTCACCCCGTTTTCACCGAGAAGGCTGAAAACCTTCCCCGCGATACCGTGGCGGTTTTTCATGCCGTCGCCAACCGCAGCGACCAGCGTCATTTTCTTTTCGATCCGGATCGGATTGACGCGCTTTTGTTGAAGTTCGTATTCAAATTCCTCCTCGATGCCGGTGCTGGCAGCCTTGGCATCAGACTCATTGACAGCTACCGTAATTGTATGCTCGCTTGAAGACTGGGTAATAAAGAGGACATTTACGCCTTTTTCAGACAGGGCACGGAAAAACCTGTGCGCGATGCCCGGCACGCCGACCATGCCGCTGCCCGAAAGCGTGATGAGTGCGATATCCGGAATACTGCTGAAGCCTTGTACGATTTGTTTGCCCGGCATCGGCATCCCGTTGATCAGCGTTCCGGGATGTTCCGGTTCCATCGTATTCTTTACATAGATCGGGATCGCGGAACCAAGGACCGGCTGTACAGTCGGCGGATAGATGACCTTGGCCCCGAAATAGGACAGCTCAAGGGCTTCTTCATAGCTCATCTGGTCGATCGTAAATGCATCGGGCACAAATCTTGGATCTGCAGACAGCATCCCGTTCACATCTGTCCAAATCTCGAGCGCATCGGCTTTTAATGCCGAGGCAACCAATGCAGCTGTATAGTCACTGCCACCCCTTCCCAGCGTTGTGATGGAACCATCCGCTGCCCTGGCAATGAATCCCGGTGCGATGAACACATCGACTTCCCTTTCTGCAACCTCGGCGATGAGTCGTTCCGTTTCATTTCGGTCAACCTTGGCCTGCAGGTAATTCTTGTCGGTCAGGATAAAATTGCGCGCATCCGCATAATATGCATTGATTTCCTCCTGGATAAAGGCCTCGTGGATGATCCTGGATGAAAGCAGTTCTCCCCTGCTCATCAGCCGGGCGCGCATCTTCGGGGTAAGCTCCTCCACAAGGGAAATGCCACTGGTCAGGCCGGCGATCTCTGAAAAGACCTGGTCGACCATCGCTTCGATCTGATCAAGTGCCTTCCCGGGCTGGATCAGTTCCCTTGCCGTCTCCAGGTGCCTGTGCTGCAGGCGGGTGATCATGTCCGCATAATCCGATCGCTGCTCAAGGGCGGCTTTCGCGATCTCCTCCAGCTGGTTCGTTACGCCACCGAACGCACTTACCACGACGAAAACGGGCCCGTCTTCAAGCTTGCTGCGTACAATTTCAATGACCTTGCGGATCATGCCCGCATTCTTCACCGACGTGCCTCCAAATTTCAATACTTTCATAATGGGTTGATATTATCGCTCATTTGATGATACAAAAGCCACACCAGAATAAATCTTCCGGGCCAAGATAGTGATCTTGAAAGATCAACCCGGATTTGATTGTTTGAATTCAAATCAGCACTGACTTCAGCACTTGATCTCCTGTATGCGAAAATGCGCATCGGTCACACGAATGCAAAAGAAAATACCAGAAAAAGCAGGGCAAGCAGGACCAGACCACACCCTTCCTTTTCCCCTGCAAGGAAAGCTTCCACAATCCTGGAAGTGTTGTTTTCAGAAAAGTATACCCTCTGGATGAGCCGGTCACCCTTCTCAATCCCGTCTATCTGCGCCGTCAGGAACAAACAACCCACCTCAACCCGAGCACCGCTGTAGATATGTCCGCCTGAAAAATACCCTTCCATCCATTCGACCGCCTGGACCTGCCGCCGGTCTTTCGTGAGTACGACCGGCAGTTCCAACCGGCAGAGAATATTCTGACTGCTGTCGTTTTCAAGTTCGAAAATGAGTGCATGAAACTTTTCATGTTCAAATACGTCAAATTCTTTCGGGCTGATCCTGAGTTGTTTTTCTCTTTCTGGCTCCGCAACTCCGGCTTCCCTGAAAAATGTGTAAAAATCCTTCCCTCCCAGGAAGACCTCCTCGATCTCGTGCAGTAGCCTGTCCCAGTCCCAAAGGACCACTTCAGCTTGAACGGCCACTTTCCTGGCGGAAGAAGTGAATGATGTGGTGGCCACGATCATTGCCTGGTCTGCCTGGTAAAACTTTTGTGCTGCCACAACCTGGTTCAGGTCATGGACGCCGACCGATGCGCCGGACTGATATCTTTTCACCTGAACGACCGTCCTTTTCCCATCCATCCCGATGATCATATCAGCACCAAAGTCTCCCGTATAGTCCGTCTGTTCAACTTCATATCCGGCCTCATAAAACAGGTGGGCAACAAAATCCTCAAAATCAAACGGACTCACATCCTGAAACCTGGCAGGTACCGAGGCCTCCAGAAACGGTTCTATGCGGATACTTTCGAAGTCCATGGTTCTGAAATTGAAATTGTATTTTAGCGCCTCAGAAAGATTCAGTTCATGATCCGCTTCAAAGCTAACACATTTGTAAAAATCATTATATGTAGTCTCGGGATTTTTATGCAACCGTTGGCAGGCTGCCAGAATTCAACCGGCAAACAGGATACATCCGAAGCATATATCCTGCCCGAAGGCGTTGTCCCAAAAAATGTACCAGTTGGCAAATTGAAAGCCGTGATGAACGCAGGGATTGAAGATGTGCACTGGATCGATGTCCGTACCTCACGGGAAATCGCCGAAGGATCAATCGCAGGTGCCATCAAGATCGATTTCAAGAAATCGGATTTCCAGCAAAAAATCCTTGAACTTGATACCACAAAGACTTATTACGTGTATTGCCGTTCAGGGCGCAGGAGCGATAAGGCACGGAATTTTATGGTCAATCATGGTTTCAGGGATGTGTACAACGTGAAAGGCGGGATTCTTGAATGGAAAAATGCCGGATACCCGCTTGTGAAGGAAGCAGAAAAATAAGCACACATGATACGCGCATTCGGATTTATATGCATACTCCTGGCTTTCACAAACGATCCTTTGCAGGGCCAGGCATACAGTTTCACAACGTATACGGACAATTACAAGGACGGGGAAAAGCAAGGTGAAACAACAGTGATGACATATGTGGTAGATGGCCAGAAATTCGCCATGAGTACGTTTATGAGCGGATTGAAAGTCATGACAAATGTGGCTGACCTTGATGAACGCAAAATGACCATGGTCACCTTTGCTGGAGGAAAGGGCCAGGGAATGCAAATGGATATGCCGCACCCGGATTCCATGCCCCCGATGCCTGATGCGCCGATCGCAGAGCCTGTCAATGCAAAGCTGAAGCCTACTGACGAGGTCAAGAACGCAGATGGGTACCAATGCCGCAGATATGAAATGGATACCAAAGATGCATTCATGGAGGTCTGGATGCTGGAAGGCCATGATATCGACCTGCTTGGTCTTTTTCAACAATTCTCCGGTAACCTGGGCGGCCCTCCGGGCCAGATCGGACCAACGCTGATGACGATCCCGCTCGAAGAAGGATTTCCAATGGAGCTTTACTATGAGCCGAAAGACCGGAAGCTCCCCTCGATCCTGACCAGGGTGTCAAACCTGAAGATCGGGGATGTGGATACGAGTGACCTGGATGTATCGGAGGTACAGATGATCGAAATGCCGAAAAATCAATGATTGGGGAATACTGGGAAATCTTCAGGAAAGGTTACGAAGGATACGCAGGATACCTTTGGAGTGAAATCACACAACCGGGTATCCGCAATTATTTTTACTGGCTTATTGTGGTCTCCCTTTTCTTTCTTGCACTGGAATGGCTGGCTCCCTGGCGCAAAAACCAGGCAAAGTTCCGGCGTGATTTCTGGCTGGATGCCTTTTACATGTTTTTTAATTTCTTTCTTTTTTCACTGATCATTTACAATGCTGCGAGTGATGTGGTTGTCAACTTTTTCAATGACATCATCCGGAATTTGACAGGATTTAACCTCCAGGCGAATAACCCGATGCGCCACTGGCCGATGTGGGCGATCCTGCTTACGGGTTTCCTGGTGCGTGATTTTGTTCAGTGGTGGGTCCACCGGTTGCTGCACCGCTCCCCACGACTCTGGCAGTACCATAAAGTCCACCATTCTGTCAAGGAAATGGGGTTTGCCGCACATTTGCGCTATCACTGGATGGAGACGATTGTATACAGGTCGATCGAGTACATCCCCCTGGCCCTGCTGGGTATCGGGCTGTACGACTTCTTTATCATCCACATATTTACCCTGGCCGTCGGGCATTACAACCACAGCAATATCTCCGTTTCAGGCTATACGACAGCAGGTATCCTGGGTGCACTGGCAGGGGTGCCCCTGGCATTTGGATACTTTGACTTGCCAAACTTATCAGGTACATTGGCAATGCACCCAATCCTGGTGATCGTCGTGATCAGCATGGTCACCTCGATCATGCTGGGCCCATTCATGAAATACATTTTCAACAGCCCGGAAATGCACATCTGGCACCACGCACATGACCTGGGGGAGGAAGACAAGTATGGCATAAACTTTGGGCTCACACTAAGCATATGGGACTGGCTGTTCGGAACCGGTAAAATACCTTATAGCGGACGTGACATCAGGCTCGGTTTTCCGGGCGATGAGGATTTTCCCCATGATTTCATGCACCAGGCAACATACGGTTTCAAAAGAAAACTCCGGGAATGAATGGATGACCAAATTGTGCCTAACAAATGAACCAAAAATAGAGACAACATGACTGACCTTGACATTGCCAGGAAGGCACAGATGAAACCCATAGCGGACATTGCAGCCCAGCTGGGACTTGATGCACAGGACCTCGAATTATACGGGCAGTATAAAGCAAAGATCCCCTTGTCCAAAATCGACTTGGATCAGGCAAAACGATCCAAACTCATCCTTGTCACTGCTATTTCACCCACTCCTGCTGGAGAGGGAAAGACAACCGTTTCAATCGGGCTCACCCAGGGGATCAACCGGATTGGAAAAAAATCGATTGTGGTACTCAGGGAACCCAGCCTCGGCCCCGTGTTCGGGATCAAGGGAGGTGCAACCGGCGGCGGCTACTCCCAGGTCCTCCCGATGGAGGACATCAACCTGCACTTTACGGGGGATTTTGCCGCGATCGAAAAAGCACATAATTTGTTGTCTGCCCTCATCGACAACAATATCCAGAGCAAGACGCACAGCATCGGCATCGACCCGCGGACCGTCGTCTGGAAGCGTGTCATGGACATGAACGACCGTGCACTCCGTCAGGTGATCATTGGTTTAGGTGGTACGACCATGGGTGTCCCCCGCGAAACCGGTTTTGACATCACTGCAGCTTCAGAGATCATGGCAATCCTGTGCCTGTCAAAAGACCTGACAGACCTCAAGGAACGGCTGGGGAATATCTTCGTCGGGTTTACCTTCGACAAAAAACCGGTGTATGCGCGCGACTTGCATGCCCAGGGTGCGATGACTGCATTGCTCAAGGATGCGATCAAGCCGAACCTGGTCCAGACACTGGAAAACACGCCGGCCATCATCCACGGTGGGCCGTTTGCGAATATCGCGCAGGGCACGAACACGGTCATTGCCACAAAAATGGGGATGTCCCTTTCTGACTATGTCATTACGGAAGCCGGTTTCGGGGCTGACCTCGGTGCCGAGAAATTCCTCGACATCAAATGCGTGAGTGCAGGCTTATCGCCAAATGCCATCGTCCTGGTCGCCACGATCCGTGCATTGAAATACCATGGAGGTGCCGCGCTGGACTCCCTGACCGAAGAAAACCTTGAAGCCCTTGAAAAGGGGCTTGTCAACCTCGAGAAGCACCTTGAAAATATCGCACTGTTCGGCATTCCCGCCGTGGTTGCGATCAACCAGTTCACTTCTGATACGGAAGCAGAGATCCGTATGGTGGCGGACAGGTGTGCCAACCTGGGAGCTGATGCAGTCCTGGCGAATGTCTGGGGGGAAGGTGGCAAAGGTACAGAGGCGCTCGCTCGGGCTGTTGTCACGAAAGCTGATAGCCACAATGACCCGCTCAAACCTGTATACAACTGGAACGATCCGGTAGAAGAAAAGATCGCCGCTGTAGCCACGAAGATCTATGGAGCCAAGTCTATCGAATATGCCGGCAAGGCAAGGATCGACCTTCGGAGGATCAAAAACCTCGGACTGGAGCACCTGCCGGTCTGTATGGCAAAAACACAAAAAAGCCTTTCTGACAATCCGAAACTGATCGGACGGCCTTCCGGCTTTACCGTCACGGTACGTGAGATCGAGATTGCTGCCGGTGCAGGATTCATTATCCCGATCCTGGGCAACATGATGCGTATGCCCGGGCTGCCGTCGGTCCCCGCAGCAAACAATATCGATATCGACAACGAGGGGAATATCACGGGGCTGTTCTGACAGGCTATTGGCTATTGGCTTTTGGCCATTAGCTGTTCGAGAAGCTAATGGCTAATGGCCGATAGCATGATAAATGCACCAGATATTTTCTCCCATTCCATTTTCGTATCTTTTCAGGATATCATGATGTAATTGAACATGGCAAAATCCATCCTTGAACTCGATGCACCATCGGAGGAAAAACAGATCTTCCAGGTACGCGACGGGAACATGCACAAAACGACCGACTGGATCGCCCGGGAAGAACCGCTGGAGATCAAACTGGAATATGGGCCCGGGGAAAACCGGGCACGCATGACCCTCGCCATCACGATGCGCACCCCGGGCAATGACTATGACCTCGTCAGGGGGTTCCTCTTTACGGAAGGGATCATCCTGAGAAACGACCAGATCCGCGCCATCCAGTATGACCTGGACCTTTCCCCGGCGCAGCAGCAACTGAATAGTGTGATCGTCTCCCTTTCACCCGACCTGCGATTTGAAACAGAGAAACTGAACCGTCATTTTTACACGTCTTCAAGTTGCGGGGTATGCGGCAAGACATCGATCGAAATGGTCCGGATGCAATCTTCATTCTTCCCGCCAAGGGATGCCTTTAGTGTAAAGACCGCGATCATTCATGCCCTCCCCGGTTTACTGATGAGCACACAAAGCACATTCCAGCAGACGGGTGGGATTCATGCGGCCGCACTTGTCTCACCGGAGGGCCAACTTCTACATGTGGAGGAAGATATCGGCCGGCACAATGCAGTGGACAAGCTGATTGGCTGGGTTATGACGAAAGACATGCTGCCGCTTCGGGATCATATCCTCTTTGTGAGCGGACGTGCAGGGTTTGAACTCGTCCAGAAGGCTGTGATGGCCGGTGTGACCATGTTCGTGGCCATTGGTGCTGCATCTTCACTTGCAATAGAGCTTGCGCAGGAAAATCAAATCACACTGGTCGGATTTCTCCAGAAGGAAAAATTCAATGTATACAACGGAAGTGACCGAATAGTCAAATAGGTTATTCATCAGATTCGAAATTCAGAAAATTGAAACTTATTTGTACGTATTTTCGTACATTAATTCGTACAAACGTGTTTAAAATGAAGGCTGTTACAATTTCTTCTCTCAGAGCCAGGATGAAATCCTATTTCGATATGGTGAGTAAATCGCTGGAAGTGATCATTGTACCAAGAAATAACAATGATGATGACGCTGTCGTCATCATGTCAATTAAGGAATATAACTCCCTTAAGGAAACAGAGTACTTGCTGTCCAGCGAAGCCAACAGGAACCGTCTGCAGGAGTCCATTTATCAATTAAAATCAGGGGATACTGTCCAATATTCGCTGGACGATTAAAGAACGCCCCGATGGATATTGTATTTACACGAAATGGTTGGGAGGAATTCACCTATTGGATTGAAACGGATGAAGAAATCGTCCGGAAGATCAAAGAACTGATCAGGTCAATTCAAAACCAGCCATTCCAGGGAATCGGGAAACCGGAACCTCTGAAATATTCGCTCAAGGGCTTTTGGTCCAGGAGAATCACCCAGGAGCACAGGCTTGTCTACAAGGTCACAGGTAAAAAAGGAGAAGATCAGAAATGTATCATCATCCAGTGCCGTTACCATTACGATGATTAACCGACCTCAATTAACCCCTCACCTCTGATACTGCCTCACCTACCCTTTTTTCCCCCTTAATCGCATATTTCCCCTTGCTCTTCCGCATCCGCACCGAGACAACCTTGTATTCAGGGCACATGGCCTCGGAATCATGCACGTCCGAGGTGATATTATTCACCATGATCTCGGGAAAATGAAAGGTCGTACTGACCACGCCCGGCCTGACCTCATCACTTACATGTGCTTTGATATCCACTTTTCCGCGCGCGGACTCCAGGCAAACCAAATCCCCCTCTTCGATGAAATGGCGGGCCGCATCCTCCGGGTGAATGAACAGCACATCTTCCGAGATGATCTGTACGTTACCAGTCCGCCGGGTCATCGCACCGCAATTATAGTGGACCAGGTTGCGGTTTGTTGTCAGGATATAGGGAAATTCTTTCTGGTTTTCCTCGACCTCCGCACTCTCTTCAAACGGGTGGAATTCAAAATATCCCTTGCCCCGCTTGAATGAGTCCGCATGCAGGATCTCTGTGTCCTGGCCGTCTTCACGGACCGGCCACTGCTTGCCCTGTTTGCCCAGGTTATCCCATTTGATCCCGGCAAAGAAAGGAACGATCTGCGAGATCTCTTCAAGCATGCCATCCGGCGTGTAGTCGGGCTGATCATATCCGAGCCTTTGCATCATATCGATGATGATCTGTCCGTCAGCCTTCGCATTCCCGATCGGCTTCAGGACCTGGTTGACGCGCTGCACACGACGTTCTCCATTCGTGAATGTGCCGCTCTTCTCGAGAAATGAGGCACCAGGCAGGACAACATCGGCATATTTGGCCGTCTCGGTCATGAACAGTTCCTGCACCACCACAAAGTCCGTACTTTCCAGTGCCTTGATCACTTTCTGGGTATTCGGATCGGTCTGGACCACATCCTCTCCGATGATCCAGATCATCTTCAGCTTTCCATTCATCGCCGCATCGAACATCTCGGGAATCTTGAACCCGACATGTTTTGGCACGTCAACCCCGTAGAACGTGCTGTACCGCTGCTGGACTTCCGGCTGCGTGATATCGAGGTAACCTGCACCCTGGTGTGGCTGGACGCCCATGTCCGCACTTCCCTGCACATTATTCTGCCCGCGCAGCGGGTTTACACCGACACCCTTTTTCCCGATATTTCCTGTCAGCATAGCCAGGTTCGCAATCTGCATGACCGTGAATGTCCCCTGGTAATGCTCGGTCACACCCAGACCGTGGAATGACATGGCACGCGCCGCTTTCCCATAGGTTATCGCTGCTGCTCGGGCCTCTTCTTTGGACACGCCGCTGATCCGGGACATCTCGTCCACATCCAGCTTGGAGATCTCTTCGACAAACTGGTCAAATCCCTCTGTCCTGTGCTCAATAAATGATTGATCTATCAATCCATCTTTCCAGATATAGTGCATCATCATGTTCAGCACCGCCACATTGGTGCCCGGTCTCAGGGCCAGGTGGTGCTGCGCATATTTTGCCAGTTCTGTCTTCCGCGGGTCGAGCACGATCAGCGGCACCCCTTTCATCACAACCTGCTTGATGCGCGCGCCTGTCACCGGGTGTGCCTCCGTCGGGTTCGCACCGATCAACAGGATGCATTCGGTGTGGTACAGGTCCTCGATCGAGTTGGTCGCAGCACCGGTGCCAAAAGTGCGCTGCATGCCAAGGGCCGTCGGCGAATGGCATACTCGTGCACAACCGTCGATATTGTTCGTCCCGACAACAGCGCGCATGAATTTCTGCATCAGGTAATTTTCCTCGTTCGTGCACCTTGATGAGGAAATCCCGGCGAGGAAATCAGGGCCATATCCGGATTTGTATTCCCTGATCTTCGATTCGATCAGATCATAAGCTTCTTCCCATGTTGCCTTCACAAATTCGCCATCCTTCCGGATCAGGGGCGAGCGCAACCTGTCGGGATGGTCGTAAAACTGGAAAGCATACCGCCCCTTCACGCATGTATGCCCGCTGTTTACTTCGGCATCGTAAGGTGCCGTGATGCTTAGCACCTCATCTCCGGCCGAAGCCACTTCGAGGTTGCATCCGACACCACAATAGGTGCATGTCGTCCTGGTCTTTTCTGTGACCCGGTTTGATTTGGACTGGAATACATCTGTGATCGCAGCCGTCGGGCAAGCCTGTGCACAAGCACCGCAGCTCACACAGTCTGAATCGAAGAACGTCTGGTCCATGCCCTTGATGATCTTGCTGTCAAAACCCCTCCCGGCCATGCTCAGCACAAATTCGCCCTGCACCTCATCACAGGCACGCACGCACCGGTAACAGTTGATGCACTTCGACAGGTCGGAAACCATGTACGGGTGGCTGTTGTCTTTTTTTCGGTCGAGGTGGTTTTCACCTTCAGGATATCTGATTCCGGTGATCCCCACCTGGCCGGCAACCGTCTGAAGCTCACAGTTCCCGTTTACTTCGCATGTCAGGCAATCCAGCGGATGGTCAGTCACGACGAGCTCGATGATATTCTTGCGTAGCTTCCGGATGCTCCTTGAATCCGGATAGATGTACTGACCGTGGGCAATCGGTGTATGGCAGGAAGCCAGTGTTTTCGTTTTCCCGTCCTGCTCAAGTGCCACATCCACACTGCAAACCCGGCATGACCCGAAAGCTTCCAGGTTGGGCGCATCGCACAGCGTCGGGATGCTATCCTCCCCCTTGTGCCGACGTACAAAAGAAAGGATGGTTTCACCGGGTTCAAACGCGTATGGCTGGTCGTTGATATAGGCAAAATTTTTCATGTTCAGATGTTTCTATTATTGAAAATACGGCTGCAGCTCAGCTTCAAAATATGCCAATGCATTCCGCACAGGCAACGGGATACCACCTCCGTGCGCGCAAAGTGAACCCTGCTCCAGGGTATCCAGCAAGTCCGATAAAAGTGTCCGATCAATTTTGTATTCACCGTTTACCGCTTTTTTCATCATCTCGTGGCCCCTCTTTGTACCCAGCCGGCATGGGAAACATTTCCCGCAGCTTTCATAGGCGGCAAAATCAAACAGGTGCTCGAGATAGCGGATCATGGGGAAGTCACCCGGGATACAGACAACAGAAGCATGGCCCAATAAGAAGCCGGCATTTGAAAATGACTCAAAATCCACATTCAGATTGTCAATTTCCGATACTGGGACGATGCCCCCGAGCGGCCCGCCGATCTGCATGGCTTTCACTGAATAGCGAAACCCACCGCCCAACAGGTCGATCACATCGCGCAGCGGGGTGCCCATCTCAACCTCATAAAGCCCCGGGCGCCTGAATGCGCTGTCCAGGCTCATCAACTTGGTCCCACTGGACTTGTCCGTCCCAAGATCCGCATAGGCCGCCCCGCCATGCTCCAGGATGAAAGGCAATGCCGCCAGCGTTTCCACATTATTGACGACCGTCGGCTTGTTGAACAATCCCTGCTGCGTCGGGTATGGCGGTCGGATCCGGACTTCGGGGCGCTGTCCTTCAATCGAATTGATTAGGGCTGTTTCCTCCCCGCAGATGTAGGCCCCCTGGGCCTTGATGATCCTGAATTCAAATCCGAATCCTGTACCAAGGATATCGCCACCGACCAGGCCGTGGTTGTGGAGGGCCTGAATCGCTTCCTGGCACACCTGGATGGCCTCAGGATATTCACCGCGGATGTACAGCACACCATGGGAGGCTCCTGTTACATATCCTGCGATCTGCATCCCAAACAAGACGGACCAGATCTGTTTTTCAAGCAGATACCTGTCCGAATATGCACCCGGGTCCCCTTCATCCGCATTGCAGATAATGAATTTGGTCTCGCCAGCCTCTTTCCTGCATCCTTCAAGTTTCAGCCCGATCGGGAATCCGGCTCCACCCCTGCCTCGCAATTTTGAGGCAATGATCTCGTTCAGGACATCATCAGGGGCAGTATCAACCAGCTTCTCCAGCATTTCCTGGTATGCACCGGGTCCCTGGATCCTGGCACGTGTCAAAACCGGGTTCCCGATGTGGCCGGTCCGGTACTCGTCAAGGCCATTTTTACGATCACCATGAACCAGGTCCTCAATGTGTTCGATTGCATGACCGGAATAATTCTTCCCATCATAATGGAAGGCACTGTTTTCATGGCACCTCCCGAGGCAGGTCATATGCCCGATTTCATCTGCAGAGAAATGATGACCGAGTTTCTCATGCACCTTCTCCTGGGTCCTTGCGCAGAGGCATGCAGAACCATTGCACACGTAAACTTTCTTGCCCTGGTTTTCCGGCCTGAGGAAATCATAAAATGTCAGGGAGCCATGCACATTGGCCGTGCCAACGAGGAATTCCTCCGCGAGTTTTTCAATCCTTAACCCCTTATCTCCTTCAGGAACCGCAGACACTTCAGCGATGCGTTCGAACAGGTTATTGCCAAGGCCCTTTCTTCCGGACAGTTCACTCAGATTTTTAGACATGCCTCCTTGATTTGGTTTCAATGGTGCGCAGGATCGCGGCATCCATCTTGCTACGCGCATAAATAATACCATTTTCCTGCATCCGATCTAAAAATAACGATAATCAACTGGAAATGAAATATTTGAAATCCAGAAAATTCTGGATATGAATGGGCATCAACATCAGCCAAGACCAGGTAAAAAAAGAGCGGCCATACCCGTTCGGTATAGCCGCCCCATATCGATTAGCATTGAAATGTTAAATCCCCGGATTTGCGGGTGTGTTCGGGTTGCTTGCCCGTTCCTCATCCGGGAACGGGTAAAAGTCGCGGTTTCTCTCAGCCGTAAAGTCTACCGAAGACGGAGGGTCAGGCCGTCCGAACCTGCGTGAATCTTCCAGGCTCATCCCGGTCAGGAAAAGTTCCAGCCGCCTGTTTTTGTAGATCTCCTTGAGCAGGGCATTCACATCCCCGCCCGAACTGTAAGTGTCGTTCAAGCCCGCTCCGAGTCCAAACGGGTCTTCGGAAGGATTTTTTTGCCGAAGTTGGTTCAAGGCAACTTCTGCCGCACCAATATTTCCGTTTCGTGCATTTGCTTCAGCCTCGATCAGAAGCATTTCACCCGGGAGGTAGACCGGGATTGCCGAGGATGGGCTGACAAACCACGGTGCAAGGGGAAACGATACGGGCAGGTTATTGAGTGAATTGAAAGACGTATCCACATCCAGCCAGAAGCGGGGACGCTGGTCTGTTGCATCAATGGTAAACTCGTCAGCAGGCAGTCCAAAGTCGCTGCGCGGGGCATAGCTGATCAGATCCAGTACAAGCCCGATAAAAAGCGGGTTCCGGTTTTGGTCGTCATACGCAAATACGGACGCACTGGCAGGATCCACTGCTCTTGCCGCTGTGATCGCCTCATTGTAATTTCCGGCAATCAGGTGGTAGCGTGCCAGCAGGGCATTGCAGGTGTTGACAAGGTCAATATCAGTGCCGACCGCACCCAGGAATTCGCCAGAAGGCGGATTGTTATTCAGCACGGTAACTGCCTCGGACAATATGGATATGGCCTCATCATATGCCTGCATCCTGTCTACAAAAAGCGCGTTGTTGTTCAGTTCATTCTCTATCGCCACATGCGTGTAATTGTGTGCAAGGTATCCGATCGACATGGCCCGGAACATCAAACCCCAGGCCCTTAGCCCGGATTCCGTACCCGGATCGAGATCCACATTCCCGACACCTGCAATCAGGTTTTCTGCCATGCCTTTTGTCCGCATCACATTGATGAAGATCCGGTTGGTATAACCATTTTCACCCGACAGTTGACCGCCTCCCTGCTCAAGTTCTTCAAGGAATGCAAAAGTTGTCATTGCGGCAGTCTCACGGGTTGAAATGGATGGTGTCAGGATCACGGGGCCAAGTGCATTCACGGAAAAGACCTGCCTTGTCCCGATAGCCAGTGCAAACAGGCCGTCTTTTGTAGTCAACACGGCATCTTCTGTGGCCGCGTTCGGATTTGCGAGGTCCAGGTCGCAGGATGCAACACTGAAGAGTATGGAAAATAAGAACAGATATTTTATGATTGATTTCATCTCTTTACTTTTTTGTCATTGATTAAAATCCTGCATTGATCCCAAACTGGATCGTCCTCGGGATGGGCACTTCGTTGAAATCAAACCCGCGCACACCATTGGTCTGTCCAGCGGTGCTGACCTCCGGATCCCAACCGGTATAACTATCAAATGAAAACAGGTTCCTTCCGGTCAGGGAGAAAGTCAAGGACGAAAATGACCTTGTTGGCTTGACCGAATATGAAACAGAGAACTCCCTGACCTTGATAAATGAGCCATCCTCAATGTAGCGCTCCCAGATATTATATGCCGCATTGTTAAAACCCCTGGGCAGGTCACCCCTCACTTCTGCTGCATCGCGTGCGCCACCACCAAATGTGGAGCGGCTGTTCACCCTGTCCGTGAAGTTGAACACGTCAAATCCCTGGACAGCATCCAATTGCAGCCTCAGGCTGAGGTTGCCAAGTGTCACTTCATTGATCCAGCTTCCGAACCAGTCCGGGTTCGGATCCCCGATCGTTTGCCTGATCACAACGCCATTTTCATCTACCGCCCTTGATGGCAAACCATTCGCATCGAGTGCGATCTCGCCATTGTCATCCCGAGCATAAATAAACCCGTCAAGGACACCAAGCGGTTCACCGTTCCTCGCGATGGATACACCAAAGCTTTTAGGCAGGGCGATTTGACCGCCTTCAATGCCATTAACTTCATTCCTGTTTGTTGTAAAAGTCACGGTGCTTGTCCATTTCACTGCTGCCGTTTGTACCGGTGCAGCGCGCAGGAGCAACTCAAATCCCCTGTTGTTCATCTCACCGACATTTTCGAGCCGCGTCTGGAATCCTGTAGATGGTGCCAGTGATCGCAAGAGGAGCAGGTCCTGGACATTCACGTTATAGTAGGACAGCTCAACACCAAGCCTGTTGTTGAAAAAGCTGGCATCCACACCAAATTCGAGTTCTTTCTGCCTTTCCGGTTTCAGGCCCGCATTCCCCTGCCGGGTGGAAGGAATGAGCCCTGTCTGCCCCGTGATCGGCACGGGATTGTAATTGGATAGGCGCTCGTAGGCAGATAATGCAGTCAGGTTACCTGATTCCCCGTAAGACGCCCTCAATTTCAGGCTGTTGATGGCATTGTCTCCAGAAGGATCATCAACCAGGAGGTACGATGCGCTGAATTTCGGATACAACTGTGTGCGCTCATCCGGGCCAAAAGGCGATGCTGCATCCACCCGCAAAGCACCTGTGACATAGAGCTTGTCCATAAACCCGAATGTTTGCTGCAAAAATGCGCCCTGGATGTTTCGCTTCGAACGTGAGTCTCCGCGGCTGATTACCGTACCGGCATCAGTCGTATTGACCACTGGCGATAAATTGTCAGCCGTAATGATCAATTGCCTGAGTTCGTCCGTCTGCAGCGTAAAGCCCAATTGAGTGATGGACTCAAGATTGGTAGAGATATCCTTTTGATACCTGAAATTCAGGTCCGCATTCAGCAACTGGTTCGTTGCGATGGCGCTCCTTGACCAGCCGGTCGCATTCACGGTTGAACCGACGGGAATAAATCCATTTGCATTCTGTGTATACTGGTCAAGTCCAAGGATCAGGTCTATGCCAAAACCTTCGAATGGAGTGGCTTTGAGCGTAATATTGCCGTTTAACCTGCGCGTATCCTGTCCAAAATCAAACCTGTTGATCACTTCAAGCGGATTCGGCACGAAACCAACGGGGCTGATATAATTCCCATCCTCGTCCGGGCGGGGATCGTAGGCGTTATTATTGAAATTCATGCCTGTAAGAGCGCCATAGATCGCCGCAATCCCGCCATTTGGCACCTCATTGCTAACGCTTTGGGTAAAGTTCAAGCCGACAGATGCAGAGATCCAGGGATTGATCACCTGGTCCAGGTTAAGCCTGGCTGAATACCTGGTGAAATCCGTATTGTCCACGATCCCCTCGTTATACAACACCGAGCCGGAAGCATAATACCGGGTGCTCTGGTTCCCACCACTGATGGAAATATTATTGTCAGTGCCATATCCCGTCCTGAAGATGAAGTCCTGCATATTGAACCTTTCAGCAGGAATAAGCGTCTCATTTGTCGGGTCACCGGGAGCCTGGAAAACAAATGGCTCCATATTCTCCTCGATCTCCTTCCTCAGGCTGTTCATCCTGATGCTGGTTGAAACGCTGATCCGTGGCTTGCCGGATTCCCCGCGTTTCGTAAAGATCTGGACCACCCCATTGCTTGCTCTCGAACCATAGATCGCAGCGGCGGCGGCTCCTTTTATGATTTCGATCCTTTCAATGTCATTCGGGTTGATATCCACGAGCCTGTTTTGTGCATACCCTCCCAGGTCGAGAAGTTCAAGCGAAGAATTATCCATGATCACTCCATCGATGATATAGAGCGGGTCAGAGCTTCCAAGTACCGTGCTGTTCCCGCGCAAGGTCACGGAAATCCCGCCAGCCGGGTTCCCGCTGTTCTGGTTCACGAGGGCGCCGGTTATTTTACCGGACAGCGCCTGGTCAATACCTGTCGCAGCCCCGGTCGTAATGTTGCTGCCATCCAGGGTGGAGATGGCATTCCCGAGGTTCTTCTTGGCGACCCCTCCTGCAGTGCCGGTGACCACGATTTCTTCGAGCCGCATGAGGTCCGGCCGCATCGTGACATTCTCGGTCAACTGGGTGGCTGAATTAAAATCGGCAACGGCCTCCAGCGTAATGTACCCAATATAGGAATAGAAGATCGCGTATGTTCCCGGCTCGAGATTTGCCTCAAGCATATAGGCACCATCCGCATCGGTTATCGTACCATAGCTTGTCCCCTGGATGGTGACGGTCGCACCAATGAGTGGTTCACCATACAGGTCCGTGACCGTTCCGCTGATCGAAACCGGTACTTGCTGGGCGAATCCGTGATTCTGCGCCCATCCCAGGAACAGGAGCAGCATGAACGTAATTGCTTTTTTCATGTGGTATCAATTTAGTGAAGGAATAGATAAGTAACAGTATTGAGTTTTGAATATATATGTTTCTCACTGGGTGCAACTTATATGATTGAACAGATTCGATAAACGGCGCATGTGATAAGACTAAAAAGAGCCCGGAAAGGTCATTTTATACTGAATGATACCATTGTCAATGGTCCTCCTCCGGGGCTGGATATGTCACGGGAAAATGCCTACAATGATGAAATCTACGACAAATTCAGGTCACTGCAAGCATAATAGGGATACGAAATCACAGTGCTGTTCGCTGCCAGTTTCCGGGTGCAAATCAGAACTATTTTGCAAAGGCAATGTTTCTATCGAAAATAAATACACCATGTTCGGATTATTCAAAAAAGACCCTGCTAAGAAATTATATAGCGAATACGAAGCTTTGATGGAAAAGGCGAGGGACGTACAGCGTTCAGGTGATCTTCGCCAATACGCCAAAATCATGGAGGAATCAGAAGCGATCCTCGCCCGGATCGATGCCATCAAAAAGGATCATCCAGATGGCTAAAACGGGAGGTTTGAAGTGTCCACGTTGCCTCCGCACAGGATCACGCCTACTTTTTTCCCGTCAAATGTCTCCGGCTCCTTCAGGATAGCACCTACAGTGACAGTGGCGGAAGGCTCTACCACCAGTTTCATGCGCTCCCAAACAAGGCGCATGCCATCAATGATCTCCTGCTCCTCGACAAGAATGATCCGCTCCACAAGTTCCCGGATGATCGGGAAATTTACATCCCCCAGATTTGTGCGTAACCCGTCAGCAATTGTATCCGGGTTGATACTTGGCTGGATGACTCCGGTCTGGAGGGACCGGTATGCGTCGTCGGCCTGTGCGGGCTCGGCACCGATCACCCGTGTGTCCGGACTGAAATAGTGGGCAGCCAGTGCCGTGCCGGCGATCAATCCGCCGCCGCCCACAGGCGCCATGACAATATCAAGGTCAGGGACATCTTCAATCAGCTCCTGTGTCGCGGTGCTGTTTCCCAGGATGACCCGGATATCATTTGAAGGATGGATAAAAGTCGCCCCTGTCTCAGCGACAACTGCTTCCAGTTTTGCCTCCCTGTCCTGGGGGGAGTTGCCCGAGAGGACAATTTCCCCACCATATCCGGCGACGGCTTTCTTTTTGATCCGGGGGGCGTTTTCTGGCATGACGACAATGGCGCGGATGCCCAGCACACGGGCAGCAAGCGAAATCGCCTGTGCAAAATTACCGGAAGAATGTGTGGCCACACCCCGTTCCAGCGCTTCAGTGGGCAGGCTCAGGATGGCATTTATTGCCCCCCGCATCTTGAAGGCACCCATCCGCTGAAAATTGTCGCACTTGAAATACAAGCGGGCACCGCTCATTTTATTGAGAGCTGAAGAAGTCATGACAGGTGTCCTGTGCACATAGGGACGGACACGCTCCATCGCATTGGTCAGGTCTTCCCTTGTCGGTAAATTTCCCATCTGTTTCTACGAATTTAGCTCTGCGGCCATTTCATTGATCTGTTCCCATGCCTGCCTGACATGGCGGTCTTCCAGGTACGTTTGGCCCAATACGATCCGGATGCCATATTTACCCTTTACGACCGCATGTGTCAGGAACATCTGCCCGCTCCGGTTGATCCGTTCGATCAGTTCCCTGTTCAATTTGTTCAGTTCGTCCTCATCAACAGCTTTCGGGTGCCACCTGAAGACCATGAAATTCAGGTTGCGCGGATAAATGATCTCGAAATCAGATGATTCTTTGATCCATTTTTCAAACTGCTTTCCGAACCCGATATGCTGCCTGACCTTTTCCTGCAACCCTTCGACACCATAGGACCGGATAACAAACCAGAGCTTCAGTGCCCTGAACCGTCTGCCCAGTGCGATGCCCCAGTCCCGGTAATCATTCACCTCGCCCCGGGATTTGGTTTTCAGGTACTCCGGCAGGATCTCGAATGTACGGATCAACTGTTCCCTGTCCTTGACAAAATATGCGGTGCAGTCAAAATTGACAAACATCCATTTGTGCGGGTTGAAGACAAAGCTGTCGCACTTTTCAATGCCTTCAAGGAGCCCGGCATACTCCGGCAGGATAGCCGCGGTTCCGGCATAAGCTGCATCCACGTGGTGCCACACGCCTTCTTCGTTAGTTACCACGACGAGTGTTTTCAGGTCATCGATGGCCAATGTGGAAGTCGTGCCCAAAGTGCTGATGACGGCGAGGGGGAGGAAACCGGCTTCCCTGTCCTGCCTGATCGCTTTCCTGAGGGCTACCGGGTCCATGGTGAGATCATCTTTTGTGTTCACTTTGACCAGGTTTTCACTTCCGAGGCCCGCGATGCGGACAGCCTTTTCGATGCTGCTGTGTGTTTCAGAGGTTGCGTATACCCGCATGGGTGTACGCCCCACCCCTTTTCTGTTCGAAGCAAATCCGGTCAACTTTTCCCGGGCTGAAAGGATCGAGATCAGGGTTGCCGCGGATGCCGTGTCGTGGATAACGCCGTCCCATCCGGCAGGCAGGCCCAGCATCTTCGCCAGCCATTCCATCGTTCGCTCTTCCAGTTCGGCAGCAGCCGGCGAGGTCTCCCAGATCATGCACTGCGCCCCCAGGGTGGCCATCAGCATTTCCGCCAGGACCGAGGGCGGAGACGCGTTCGCATTGAAATAGGCAAAGAACTTGGGGTGCTGCCAGTGGGTGATCCCGGGCATGATGGCATGCTGAAAATCAGCGAATATCTCATCGAAGGACTCCCCTTTGCCGGGGGGACTTGCCGGAAGCTGTTTCAGGATCTCCCCGGGTTTCACGCCGGATTTCACGGGGAGTGTTTCGACCTGCTCAAGGAAGTCCGCCATCCAGTCCACAAGCTGGTGTGCGCGATCCCTGAATTCCCGGATATTCATCGTCATTCCTCTTTTTTCAGGATTTCAGTCTTTTCACCGAAGTACTGCACGAAGCGCTGCATGTCATTGGCCAGGTCCTTGTTGTTCGTTGCCCGCTTGTAGGTATCCGCCATCGCCCTGAGGGTCTGGAAGAAAAAACGGTCCATCTCCACGATCTGCATATCCTTTGTCCAAAGGTCAATTTTCAGCGTATCCAGCGTTTCCCGATCGAAAAGGGAAAGAAGCATTGCCTTGCAGGGTACCGGCTCCCCGGACTCCTGATCCGTTGTATGCCAGTGCATCTCTACAGGGAGTTTCTGGTCATCAAAACCGATTGTCACCTCAATCCTGGCTGTTTTTTCTATTTCTGCCATGTCTGCTTATTTCATTTATGCCAATTTTCAAAAAACACTTCTTCATCCGGTAAATGCAATGCCCATCTAACTTTCTTTTTCACCAAGCATTTCGAGTTCGGGGGATTCGTAGATAAATGTACCCCTTTTCATCTCTTGAGCTGCCTGTACCATTGCCCTGGCCAATATTGCGGGCTCGATGGGCTGATACTTCCCGAACAGGCTTTTGAATCCCTTGAGCCTGCCCATCACATTCACTGCAAGCTGTTCGCCAAACCGCTTCTCATCCCGTTCGCCCAATAACAGAGACGGCCTGAAAATGTGGACCGCCCAGAAGGGAAGCTTCCGGACAGCCTCTTCCAGGTCACCTTTTACCCGGGAATAGAAAAACAGCGATTCCGGGTCAGCTCCCACGGAGGAGACCAGCATCAACTGGTCCATCCCGTTCAGGGAAGCAAGCTTGGCGATCATGAACACAAGGTCAAAGTCCACTTTCCTGAATGCATCCTTGCTGCCGGCTTTTTTCATGGTCGTGCCGATGGATATGTAGAGGTCATTGCCTTTGAAGAGGTGCTGGTATTTATCCAGGTTCTCAAAATCGATTTTATAATGCTGCAATTTCGGATGCGTCGCCTTGATGTCTGAACGGCCGAAAGTAATGAGTTTTGTATACGCCTGGTGGGTGACGATGGCCTTCAGCAATGCATGGCCGACCAGCCCGGAGCTGCCGAAGAGAATGGCCGTTTTTGAGTACCGTGAAATCCGGAATGATTCAGGCCTGATTTTGCCAATTTCAGCCATTTAGTCCTTGTAAATTTTTACGATGCGTTCACCGGGTTTCGCATATCCCCTGTACATCCCGGGCGTATTGAATGTCATGGACACATCCCCATTCCTGTCAACCGCGACGATCCCACCGGTACCACCAGCAGAGACCAGTTTGTTCATCACAACTTCCTCGGATGCCTCCTGCAACGTCAGTCCCTTGTAGTCCATCAGGGCAGAAATGTCATGGGCGACTGCATAACGTATGAAAAACTCACCATGACCTGTCGCAGAAACTGCACAGGTATGATTATTTGCATATGTCCCTGCACCGATGACCGGGCTGTCCCCGATCCGGTTCCATCGCTTGTTTGTCATTCCCCCGGTACTTGTTCCAGCCACCAGGTTTCCATAGACATCAAGGGCACAGGCACCTACGGTCCCGTGTTTTTGATCCGGATTCTCCCCACCTCGATTTTCCATTTCCTCAGCCTGGGCTCTTTTCAATGCTTCCATGCGCCGCTCTGTAAAAAACCACGACGGATCCACCTGTTCAATCCCTTGCAAGCGGGCAAATTCCTCAGCACCCTTTCCGGCCAGCATGACGTGGGGTGAATTTTCCATCACGGCACGTGCCGCAATGATCGGATTCCGGATATTGCGTACACCGCCTACAGCGCCTGCCATCAGTTTCTCGCCATGCATGATCGCGGCGTCCATTTCATTCTTCCCTTCATGGTTGAAAACGGCACCTTTCCCGGCATTGAACAACTCCGAGTCCTCCATATGCATGATCGTTTTCTGCACCGCATCCAGGCTGGTCCCGCCATTCCTCAGGATCTCCTCCCCGATATCCAGGGCTACATTTAATTCACGGAGATAGGCCTTTTCCCTTTCGGTTGTCATGTTTTCCTTCAGGATGACACCCGCCCCGCCGTGGATCACCAGTGCATACGCAGGTTTACCTGAAGGCACGCCATTCTTCCCGGCGCCCTGACGATCCGAGTTTGGAGCACAACCTGCAATCATGAAAAAGAGCGTGATAAAAAAGGTCAATCTGTGGTCCCGGATCATATTAGAGCAATTCATTCATTTGCAAAATCAGCTTATCCCTTTTGCCGGCAAGGTCTTTCAATTCTGTTTTTTTCACAATCTTCAGGACCAGTGCCTTCCACCGGCTGATATGATGGTGCCAGGTCCTGCTCACAAAATAAGCAAGCGCCACCAAAAAGACGACAATCCCAGGTCCGATCCATCCAAATATCATGGGCAACACGATGAGTAGCAAAAGAATCACCAGCAAATACAGGAGAATACCCAGTGAAAGCTGTACCGGACCAACAAACGCCTGGTCCTTCATTTTCGCAGTCGTGATCTTCCTGCTGGCCAGTGCCGGCCAGGCAGAAACCACAAGTCCTGCCACCCATACGGGCGTGGAAAAAAGCACAGACATCAACAGCTTCCATCCAGGCTTTCGGCTCAGCATGACAATATCATCGCTCATCCCCCTGGCCTCCAGGTTCGCTCTGTACGCATCGAGCTTTGACAGGAAATCCTGATGATGCCCCGAACGAATCAGTTTCGCGAGCCTGTTTTCGTCCCTGAACCGTTTGATATCCTGTTCGACGATCGGAAAATGATCGAGGTAATATGTATTCCGGTAGAGCTCAAGCGCCATGTCGAAGCTAGCTTCCTGTTCTGCATTGCGCACATCATGGACCAGTTCACGCAAGCCGTCTTCAATTCTCCCGGTCAGGTCCTGGACCGCTTTCTGCGGGACCTCTGCCGATTCCACATGGTAGTCCCTGGCATCGATCGGGTCACCAAAGCGTACCACGACATCACTCTGAAACTTCCGGGGGTCCTCAAAATTGACACCCACGGGGATGATCTTCAGATCCAGCCCGGGATGCTTATCCATCGCTCCGAAAGCGATTTTCGCAGCACCTCGCTGGATCGGACGCAGTTTCTTCTCCCAGACGGTCCCCCGTTCGGGAAAAATCACGACGGTCCGCTTCAGTCCCAGGGTCGCATAGCAATACCGGAATGTTTCCTCATTCCTCCGTAAATTGGAAAATCCATCCTGTGCCCGGAAAATCGGGACCTGGTGTGTGCCACGCAAAAATGGCAGAAACCTCGGGTTATTGAACACATCACCACGGACGAGAAAATACAGGGATCTCGGCTGGAAGCAGGCAAGCAGGCAAGCTTCCATGAAAGCACTCGGGTGGTTTGGGGCCATCAGGAGTGCACCCTGCTTCGGAATCTTATCCACTCCGATGATATGCATTTTCCGGAAATACACTTTGAAAGCGAACCGGACCAATACCCGCATAATCCTGTAAAACATCTTACTTTTATTGTTTAAAAGCGTTCCCTTTGCCTGGCCAGAGAAAACTCCTGATCGTGATTGCCGGACCAACTGCCGTCGGAAAAACCAGCATGGCCATAGAAGTCGCATCGCATTTCGAATCGGAGATCATATCGTCTGACAGTCGGCAAATTTACAAGGAAATGACGATCGGGACAGCAAAACCATCCAAAGAAGAACTCGCCCGCATCCCGCACCATTTCATCGGCAGCGTTTCCATTTTCGAACCATACAATACCGGCATGTATGAAAGAGATGCATTGCGCAAGATTTCCGAATTGCACGATAAACATGACATCGTCATTGTCTCAGGTGGTACCGGACTGTATATCAAGGCCATCCTTGAAGGGCTGGATTCCTTTCCAGAGGTACCCGCAAAGATCCTCGAAAAATGGGTGCAACACTTCAGGGAACATGGCCTGTCTTTCCTCCAGGAGTCCCTGCAGGAGCTCGACCCGGACTATTATGCCATCGTAGACCGCGCCAACCACCGCCGCTTGATCAGGGCGCTTACGGTAACGGATGCTTCTGGCACGCCTTATTCGAATTTTCTCTCAAGGGCACCTGAACCAAGGCCATTTCTTGCACATTGTTTTACCCTGGTTAGAAACCGGGAGACATTGTATGCACATATCAATGAACGGGTAGACATGATGCTCGAAAAAGGATTGATGGAAGAGGTTGAGCGGCTCTTCCCGCATCGCCATCTAAGGGCTTTGAAAACAGTCGGATACCAGGAGTTTTTTAAATATCTTGAAGGGAATATCACGTATGACGAAGCGGTCAGGCAGGTGAAGGCACATACACGACAGTATGCGAAGAGGCAGATGACGTGGTTCAGAAACCAGGGGACGTACATGTCCTGGGACGCAGATGATATCTCCGGGTTGATCCGGCACCTTTCGGAGCGTGTCCGGAAATTGACGGGCCTTCAACCAGATATCAATGAAACATATGAAAAAGAATAATCTTAACTTCGTGAATTAAACATGGTCGTCCTTTATGAAGAATCTCTTTATTCTTGCCATTACGACAGTTATCCTGTTCGGATGTACCTCCCGGACAAATCAGCACGACAGGAATGCCGCCGAGCCAACTGGGATGGACAATATTGCCTACAAGTGGGGAGAAATCGCGCTCGAGGCCACGGCAAACGATACCGAGAAATTCAAACCCAGGCCCACGATCACTTCACGTTACCTGGGGCTTATTTTCGTCTCCGTTTTTGATGCCTGGTCGAGGTATGATGAAAAGGCCATACCCGTGTATATGAAAAATATCGACCGTAGGCCGGCTGCGGAGCGAAACCTGAGAAACAAGGAAATTGCCATCAGCTATGCAGCTTTTCGGGCAATGAATGAATACTACTATTCCGATTCGCTCCTGTTCAGGGAATTTATGATTGAATTAGGGTTTGATCCGGATAACCGGTCCCTTGACCCGGCCACACCGGAAGGAATCGGCAACCTGGCTGCCAGGTATGTGATCGAAGCCCGGAAGGGAGACGGTGCAAACCAGTATGGTGAGGAGCCCGGATCAGACGGGATCCCGTATTTTAATTATACCGGTTATGAACCCGTAAATTCTGCCGATGTAAACGTGAATCCGAACCGTTGGCAGCCAAAGTATTTTTCAGATGGCGA
>JARQTN010000157.1:0-1259 GCA_029976695.1 Lewinellaceae bacterium | reverse complement strand
GTTCCCATCTTTTTCCTGGTTGACCTGCTCTGGCTGGGTGTTATTGGCCAACCGCTTTACCAAAAATACCTGGGGCATTTGATGCGCGACCAGGTCAATTGGAAAGCCGCCATCCTTTTTTATCTGCTGTATATCCTGGGCATCCTCGTTTTTGCTGTTTATCCAGCCCTGAAAGTGGATAAAATCAATTATGCCATCTTGTATGGCAGCATGTTTGGCTTTTTCACCTACATGACCTACGAGCTTACAAATTACGCTGTCATCAGGGACTGGTCATGGCAAATCGTACCGATCGATATCCTTTGGGGTGTTGTTCTTTGCCTGGCCGTAAGCGCGGGCAGTTTCTATCTTGGGAAATGGATCCTGACCTGAAAGTCCGGACTGCCTGATCTTTATCAGGTGAAGAATCCTGCAATTCTACAGATTATTTGAGAAATTGGGACAGGACCAATATTATCCGGGATGAGTATGCTCCTCACGATCGGAATGATGCTCCTTGCAGGATATGCAGCGGGTGTATTGATGACCAAAATCGGTCTTCCAAAAATCATCGGATATATCGGGGTCGGCATCCTGTTCAGCCCATCTTCTGTGGGTCTTACCGACCAGGCAATCATCGACTCGACAAACGGGATCATGCGCATCTGCCTTTCATTCATTGCATTTGAGGTCGGGGGATCACTGAAATGGAGCAAAATCAAATCCAGGGGCAGGGATATCCTGAGCATTACCCTGTTCGAAAGCACAACACCGTTCATCCTCGTAGCCGCCGGAATCGCAACAGCGGCCACCATTTTTCCCCTCATCCCGAACCTGAACCTCATTTCTGCCATCGCATTTGGCCTCATGTTAGGCGCTCTTGCCAGCCCGACGGATCCCACAGCCACATTTGCCGTGATCCATCAGTACCACGCAAAAGGGAAGGTTTCGGATACGATCCTCGGTGTCGCGGCGATGGATGATGCCGTCGGGATCATCATTTTCAGCCTTGCTGCCGGATTTGCAGCCTCAACGTCCGGCAACCAGGCAGGCGGATTCCTTGAGGGTCCCGTGCTGAACGCTGCATATGAAATCATCGGGAGCATTTTGGTTGGATTGCTGATGGGAGGCGTCCTTCATCTGACAACCTTGACATTTAGAAAAAAGGGCGAGGGCCAGCTTGTTGTCATGGTATTTGCCCTGCTCATCTTTTGTGCCGGCCTGAATGACCTTCTCCAGCTTGATGAAGTGCTTGCCAGCATGGCCATGGGGGCATATAT
>JARQTN010000156.1 GCA_029976695.1 Lewinellaceae bacterium | reverse complement strand
TGGTACCATGAGGACTTCAGGCAATTCAATAACAGCGTTACGAAGCTCCCATTTGACCACCATCAGGTGATGGCGATGATCGCCCCGCGTGCCCTGTTCGTCCTGGGCAACCCTGACTATGAATGGCTTGCGGAAGAGTCGGGCCATGTCTCCTGTGTGGCTGCCTCCAGGGTCTGGAACGCGCTGGGTGTCCCCGAACGCTTTGGATTTTCCAAAATGGGTGGTCACAGCCACTGCCAGTTGCCGAATATCCAGCGCCCTGAAGTCGGGGCGTTTTTGGACAAGTTCCTGTTGGGGAAGGAAAATGCAGGCACGGAGATCCGGGTCAGCCCATATGATCCCGATCTGAACCCATGGATCACCTGGGGTGTGCCTGACCTGAATTGATCAGCTGAAATTTTTGGGCTGTCAGAATATGAGTTAATCAATCAATCGAATTCATGAAGTCTCTCATTTTGTTCTTTCTCTGTATCCTTTTCCAATTGCGGTCCACCGGGCAGGAAACCACGATCTACATCAACGCAGATCAGGGCAGGTATACGATCGATAAAAATATCTATGGCCATTTCGCAGAGCATTTGGGCAGGTGTATCTATGACGGCATCTATATCGGTGAAGACAATCAAAGGATACCAAACACGAACGGGATCAGGAACGATATCATCAATGCCCTGAAAGAACTCAGGGTAGGGGTGCTCCGTTGGCCGGGAGGCTGTTTTGCGGATACCTATCACTGGAAAGACGGGGTCGGCCCGAAAGATCAAAGGCCCACGCTGGTCAACCAATGGTGGGGCGGTGTCACGGAAGATAACGGTTTCGGGACCCATGACTTCCTCAACCTGTGCGAGATGATCGGTGCCGAACCATACCTGGCTGCCAATGTGGGAAGCGGGACGGTCAGGGAACTTGCAGACTGGGTGCAGTATGTCAACCACGACGGTACCAGCCCGATGGCAGATTGGCGCCGGGAGAATGGCCGGGAGAAGCCATGGGACGTAAAGTACTGGGGTGTGGGCAATGAAATGTGGGGCTGTGGCGGGCACATGACGGTTGAATATTATGCCAATATCTATAAGCAATATGCGACATTCATGACCGACTGGTCCAACACAAGCAAACTCTTCAGGATCGCATCAGGAGCGACCGGAAATGATTATCACTGGACGGAGGTACTGATGCGGGATGTGCCCCGAAACCTCATTGAGGGAGTGGCCCTTCATTCGTATGCAGTGATCGACTGGTCAAACAAAGGTGATGCTGTTGACTTTTCCGAAGGACAGTATTTCAGGACAATGACGGAAGCATTGAAAATGGAAGAATACGTCACGCGGCATTCCACGATCATGGATAAATACGATCCGGAAAAGAAAATTGCACTCGCTGTGGATGAATGGGGCGGCTGGTACAATGTGGAAGAAGGGACGAACCCGGGATTCCTCTACCAGCAAAACACGATGCGGGATGCCATGATCGCAGGTGCGACGCTCAATATCTTCAACAATCATGCAGACCGGGTCAGGATGGCCAATATTGCCCAGACCGTGAATGTACTCCAGGCAGTCATCCTGACCAAGGAGGAAAAGATGATCCTGACGCCCACCTACCATGTGATGAAGATGTACAATGTCCACCAGGATGCCACACTGGTGCCGATTGAAGTCTTTGACGGGGCGAAATATGAATTGGAAGGGAAAGGACTTCCTGCGATTTCCTGTTCCGCTTCGATCGATGGATCCGGTACAATGCATATTTCGCTTGTGAATATCGATGCCCACAATGCGCATCCGGTCAAGCTTTTGATCAGGGGAATTGAGATGGAAAAAATCAGTGGTTCGATGCTGGGATCAGAAAACCTCCAGGATCACAATTCCTTTGATCAACCCGATAAAATTGTTCCGCAAAGTTTCAATGATTTTGAGGTGGGTGATGAGGAAGTCCAGGTGATGTTGCGACCTTTTTCCGTGGTTGTGCTGAGCATTGAAACCACATGAATGGAGCTGGGCAATGAGCCTGTTGAAATCAGGCAATTTGCTTTGGTCCCTCATTTGTCATTTAATTAAAAGATTTTCTGCGATCATTTGAAATACAGGCCAATGCAATCACGGATGCACATATCGTTAAGTTTGATTCTCATCTTGCATCTTTATGTGTTTCCCTCATTTTCCCAGGATCAAACAGAACCTGCGGACACAAGTGATACACCAGGCCAATATCCGATCCAGCCGGTCAGTATCCGGGATGTAAAGCTGACGGACAATTTCTGGCTGCCGCTGATCGAACGGGTACAACAAAAGACGATCGCTTATGCCATTGGAAAATGTGCGGAAGAGGGCCGGATGGATAACTTTTTGATTGCCGGCGGCGTGCTGGAGGATACGATCCGCGGGGCGATGCCTTTTGATGACACAGACCTTTACAAGATCATCGAAGGTGCTTCGTATTCGTTGGTTTCAGCCCCCGATCCGGATCTGGAAAGGCGGCTAGACAAGTTAATCGAAATCATTGCCACCGGGCAGGAACCGGACGGCTACCTGACGACCTGGCGCACGGCTGAACCGGACAACCCGCCAGCTCCCTGGGTGAAGGTCATCAAGGGAGAGCGCTGGGAATCGCTTGAGGCCAGCCATGAATTGTATAATGCCGGGCACCTGTACGAAGCGGCTGCTGCCCACTACCAGGCGACTGGAAAGCGGAACTTCCTGGATATCGCGCTCCGGAATGCAGACCTGATGGTAAAAACATTCGGACCTGGTCAAGGACAGATCGCTGCCGTACCCGGCCACCAGATCATTGAAACGGGCCTTTTGCAGTTGTACAAGATCACTGGCAAAAGGGATTACCTTGACCTGGCAAAGTATTTCCTTGACAGCCGGGGGCATCCCGAACACCACAAATTATTTGGCCCCTATTCACAGGATCATATCCCGGTCATTGTCCAGGATGAGGTCGTCGGACATGCCGTGAGGGCCGTGTACATGTATGCGGCCATGACCGATATCGCTGTCCTGCATAATGATGAGGCCTACAGAAAAGCGGTGCTTGCTCTTTGGGATAATATGGTCACCAAAAAAATGTATGTCACAGGCGGTATCGGCGCCCGGCGTGAAGGTGAAGCCTTCGGGGAAAATTATGAACTCCCGAACAAGACAGCCTACAGCGAAACCTGTGCCGCGATCGGGAGCATTTATTGGAACCACAGGCTGCACCTGATGAGCGGTGATGTGAAATACTTCGATATCATCGAAAGGACGATCTACAACGGCATGATCGCGGGTGTTTCACTCGGGGGTACGGAATTTTTCTATCCCAATGTGCTCGAATCCGATGGGGAAGATCGCTTCAACATGGGCAAGTGCACGCGGCAGGGCTGGTTCGACTGTTCGTGCTGCCCGACCAATATCATCCGGTTCCTGCCTTCCGTGCCTTCCCTGATTTATGCCCAAAGTGGGAATGAGATCTATGTCAATATGTTTGTTGGTAGTAATGCGGCAATCGAATTTCCGGATGGCACCGTTCATATTTCCCAGGAAACAGCTTATCCATGGAAGGGGGGTGTGCGCTTTTCTGTCAAAAACCATTCAGGAAGCACAAAAAACATCCGGATCCGCATTCCATACTGGCTGCGTAATGATGCAGTCCCCGGAGACTTGTATACATACGTAAACCTGCGGGAACCCTCACCTTTCCTGATCAACGGGAAAGAGCCGGATGACATCCCGGATGTGGACTATGCAACATTCCCGGTGTCTGCGGGTGCAGATATGGAATTTCAGATGAAATTTGAAAACAGGGTGAAGATCGTGGTATCCCATCCTGAGGTGGAGGAAAATGAGAACAGGGCCGCACTTGAATACGGACCTTTTGTATACGCGTTTGAATCAATTGACAACCCGGACAGGTTTGATGAGATTAAAATCGGGGACCGTGATGAGTGGCTCCCTGAATGGCGGCCGGAATTGCTGAAGGGTGTCATGACATTGACGCATGGGGGATTCACTGCTGTTCCATACTTTGCCTGGTCAAACAGGGGGATTGGCAAAATGAAGGTATGGGTTGATCGGACAAAGTAGGCAAGTGAAACAGGCCGGGCATTTAAAGTGGATTTGGTAGATCACGAACAGATCTCTGTCAGGATCAAAAAATGAATGGATAAATGGAAGATCAATACGTCATCGGGCTGGATTTTGGTACGGACTCCGTCAGGGCCCTCCTTGTCAATGCGA
>JARQTN010000155.1 GCA_029976695.1 Lewinellaceae bacterium | reverse complement strand
CCTGATTTATTGGCAGATGAAAAACGGCTTATGGGAATTCCACCATGTGCCGTAGGTACATTAAATTGGTAGCCAATGGGCGCATAAAACAAATCCCGTGCCGTAGGTACCCAAAATTTTGCAGGTTATGGGATTTAGCGGGGTATGCATATCCCCATTTAATCATTCAGCCACAGCTGAGACAAAAAAAGCCGGCCCCTTCTGGAACCGGCTTTTTAAATCTATCTAAACGAGGATCAATGCTGAACCACGAATGGTTTTGTGCGCTGGCCCTCATCAGTTACCACACGGAGCATGTATGTGCCCGCCGGCAGTGATTTTACATTCAGTTTTTCGACCTGGTTCTGGACATCCCTGAGTGTCCTGCTCAGGATCAGCTGCCCCGTCATATCGTGTACCCTCAGGTCAACGCGGTCGAAAACGTTTTCCATCTGCAATTGAATGGTCAATAGCTCGGATGCCGGATTCGGGAACGTGGAGATCACATTCTCTTCAGCCAGCAGGTCTTCTGTGCTTGTCGTTCCGCTTGCCTGGAGATTCAGGCGCACCAATGGCTGGATATCATTGCCAAAGAATACACGTGTATCGTTGACGTCGAGCTCCTTCACCTCATAGTCGATACCTGCAATATTCCCATCAGCAGAAACACCCAGGCATGTCACGTATGTCCTGTAGTCCACCCATCCTTTGATGAAAGCAGAGTCCATGGCAAACGTGATCGGGCTGTAGTTGACTGCTTCACTTGCCAGCATGAAGAATTGCGGATCGTCTCCCGTGTTTGCCTGGTATTCAACCATGGCGATGTACGTGCCTCCATCCTGGAGTGTGATCGGATCACCAGGATTCTCAAAGTTTTCAAGTGGTGTGGTCAGGATCGCATTTGCGCCTTCATCACCAATGAAAGTGTAGCCTGCGAGCCCCAGGATTTCCCTTTCATCAAACTCCACGATCTCATTGCCATTCTGGTCAGTCCATTGATAGAGCAGAATGTTCACAGGCAGGCCAGCCATTTCTTCCACATTGGCAACGCCCCATGTAATGGCGGTCACATCGAGGTCACTGCCGTTTGGACAGGAAAATACATTACCGTATGCATATGACAACGGCGCACCATCATCATAGACACCGGTCGCGACTGCTACGTTTCTGGTGGCACCTGTTTCATAGGCATATTCAGAAGGTCCGCCCAAAGTGAAAGAATAGCTCTGAGAGTTATCAGAATCATCAAAATCTTCTGCATCGGCAAAAACCGTATACATTCCCGTATAGGTGCCCATTTCATTTGGGAGTACCACCGGGTTCGGGAAGAGCTTGTTTTCGGCAAGGCTGTCCGGTTCGATCGAACCATATGCAAGATCCTCATTGAAGATTTCCTCGCTGCCGTCCCTCATCACGGTATAGTTCACCCCTACATTCATTTGGGTCGCGGCACCTGCATTGTAAATATCGATCATGCCATGGTATGGACGTACCTGTGATGCCGGAACGATCCCATAAGGAGCGGTAGCATACCAGTTTTCCTGGGCACGCATGTTGTTGGCTTCCGTTTCAACCAGGCGGAGATCATCCATGATGAAATAATAGTAGTGAGCTACGTAACGGATGCGCAGCTGGATGGAATCACCATCCAGGGCATTCGGGAGGAACAATCTTTGCACATCACCGGACAGGATATCATCATTCGGTGCGAGATCTTCATTGAACTGAAATGTATTGTCCGCCCAGTCACTCCATTCAGTATCACCGGTCGCTTTGTTCCTGTGTGATATAAAAAACTGACTGTTCAAATGACGCACATCCTGGGTAAACGTAACGCTGATACCAGCCACATTAAAATCTCCAGTATAGATTGCCGGAGAAATGATGTCGTATGTAGCCGGGTTTGACTGGGATCCGGTTGCATTCAGACCCGTCGGCACAGAACCACCACCAATGTTTGCCATATCGCCACCATTATCATTGAAATCGGAATTCACCCCGACAGCACCGTTACAGAAGCTGGATGAAGCGATCACCGTTGCACTTGTAAAAGAGCTTGCCATGATCCCACCGTTTTCGAGGTAATCAAAAACGGCATTGACGCTTGAGTCAGCAATGATCGCGCAAACGCCTTCAGTCACCCATCCGCGGTCAAAAGGGTTGGAAGCGAATTGCTCTTCCCAGAGCACGTTATCGTCCGATCCTGTGCCCGTTTCAATGTACGCACCTAAAGCAAGGGTTCCGGAAAAATCCGTTGGAGATCCCCCGGACCAGACACGGATATAATATGTATTGCCTGATGCAGTGCAGGCACCACCTGGCAGGGATATCGAATTAACTGTCGGGTCATCAGTTGAAAAGCAGTTGATTGGTGGCTCATCAACCCCACAGGAAGTATAGACTGCCATGCCACAAGCGGGGATATCAGTCGCAATCACGGAATTATCAAAATAGGTCTTGAAAACTAATGAACTTCCTTCTGGGACATCCTCATCGATGGTTACGGAAAACCAGATATCATCGCCAAACCAGGAGCCGGAACAGACGTTGGCTGGTTCGGTCGATCCGGTGGCACCCCTTGTGTCTCCCTCTACCAGGATGGCAGATTCTTCATCCGCTCCAACGGTGACCGGGAAAGCACCCGTACAATCATCATTGGCAGGTTGTGCGAAGAGCTGCACGCCTGAGATGGTGAGCAAGAGTAAAAGTGTGTTTCGTAAAATTAATCTCATGATCAAAAATTTTATGAACAATGTTGTTTGAATTCCAAATCTAAAAAAATAGCCGTTCAACATGGCGATTTTACTCATTGTGCGTCGCCAATCAGGCAAAAGAGAGTTCAAGTCAAGGTGAAACAGATAATTCAGGAGTTAAATAAGCGTGCCAAATATAAGTTTTATTTACATACATTTTACCTAATTCTGTTCAAATTCATGGAGAAATCGCAGGCGTGGGATAGGCGCCACCCCGACAAATGCACATACAAGCCCGCCTGCCACATTTCCGACTTTTCCAATATCGGCCAGCGGAAGATCTGCTCCTGATGTTAAACTAATAGCAGCGATCACCGCATCTCCTGCACCGCAAACATCCACGATTTCCCTGGACTCCGTACCGATGATCACGGATTCCGTGCCATCATTCAGGTAGATGCCATCCTTGCCCAGGGTAATGATCGTGATCTCATGGGCCAGCTGTTTTCGCAAATACCGATCGGTTTGGTCAAGCGAAGCAAGGTCGACCCGGACCTCAAATGGGCACACACCACGCACTTCGGCCAGGTTTGGCTTGAAGATATGGACACCGGTATAGGCAAAAAAGTGCAGGGCCTTTGGATCAACGCATACGGGAATATCCATTGACCCGGCCTCACGGAGGATTTCCATGATCAGTCTTTCAGTTAAAAGTCCCTTGTTGTAATCCTGGATGATGATGACATCAGGTTTGTCGGATGCAAGCAGCTGGAGAAAATGGCTGATAATGGCCTGTTCTTCCTCACTGTGTATCTGGCTGCTGTCCTCTTCATCAACCCGAAGGAGATGCTGGCTGGCACTCATGATCCGCGTCTTTACCGTGGTTGGCCTGACCATGCGGATGATGTTGCCTGTATCAAGGTTTGCCTCCTTCATCGCTGCAAGGAATGCATCGCCAGAATTGTCGTTTCCGATGGCTGAGAGCAGTGTCGCCCTTCCGCCAAGAGACTGTACATTCAGGGCCACATTTGCTGCTCCTCCGATCTTCATTTCCGAGTCCTCAAAAAGCAGGACGGGAACCGGGGCTTCAGGTGAGATCCGGGATACATGACCGTGGATATACCGGTCAAGCATGCTGTCCCCGATGACAAGCGCATGCTTTTTTTCCAGAGATTTCAGATATGCCTGGATCTGACTCATATGTTAATGCTCAGGTTTAAAGAAATGGGTTAAAGGAATTGCTGTTCGATGTAATCGAATACTTTTTTTGTACCACCTGCATTTTTTTCAAAAAAGTCACCGAGTTTCTGTTTGACCTGTTTTTGTCTTTCGGGCTGCCCAAAATGGTCCAATGCTTTCCGGAAATCATCCTTGTTTTTTACAGACATTCCGGCACCCGATCGGATAAACGCCACAGCTTCGGGAAATTTCCCATAATTCGGGCCAAAAATAACCGGGATTCCGTAAGCTGCAGGTTCGAGTGTATTGTGGATGCCCTGGCCGAATCCGCCGCCAATATAGGCACATTTCCCAAGCCTGTATATCCTGGAAAGGA
>JARQTN010000154.1 GCA_029976695.1 Lewinellaceae bacterium | reverse complement strand
ACGAATGAACCAACGATGGACGGCACAGCAGATGCGATCCTGATGATGGCGCTGATGATAAACGGGATGCAATGAGCAGGGGAAAGAGAATTTTGTCGATCGACATCTTCCGAGGGCTGACCATCTTCATGATGGTCTTTGTCAACGACCTCGCCGGTGTAACTGATATCCCGTCCTGGATGAAACATGTACCGGCAGGTTATGACGGGATGACATTTGTCGATGTGGTCTTCCCGGCATTCCTGTTCATTGTCGGGATGGCGATCCCCTTTGCGGTCGAAAACCGTCTTGAAAGGAACCCAGACCTATTCTCTTTCTGGAAGCACGTGCTGGTCCGTACGGCCGGCCTGCTGATCCTGGGTGTGTATATGGTGAATTCGGCTGAAATGAATCGCGGGGCGAACCTGATTCCCCACTGGCTGTGGGCGGGTTCGTTGTATGTGGCCGTTGTGCTCATCTGGAACAGGTATCCTGCTGTACAAGACAGGCGGGAGAAAGGCAAGTACATGGCCCTTCGGGCAATCGGCTTTCTGATTCTGGCAGCCCTCTATTTTATGTATCGCAAGGGCCCCGATAATGCCCTGACGGGCATGACGCCAAGCTGGTGGGGCATCCTCGGGCTGATCGGGTGGGCGTACCTCATTGCCATTGTCTTCTACATGATAGCTGGCGGCCGGATGGCATTGTTCGGGTTTTTATCTGTCCTGTTCGCGGCCCTCTTCATCCTGCTGCGGTGGGAAGGTGCAGGCGAGCTTACCTGGCTTGGCTGGCTGAAAGGCCAGACCGGGCACATGTCCCATGCGACCCTTGTCATGGCCGGGATCTTCAGTTCACTGGTGCTTGCGCGCGGTAGCATCGGGGAACAGCCAAAAGTAAAGGTACTCCAAATGGCTTTGCTTGCAATCGTGGCCGCACTGGTGGCGTTACTCGTCCGCCCGGTCACGGGCGGGATCGCAAAGATCGGTGCCACCCCTGCGTGGACATTCTACTGCATTGCGATCTGCATCGGTGTCTATCTCCTCATTTACTGGCTGGTCGATATCCTGGGAAAGCGTAGCTGGGCATCATTCCTCAAGCCCGCCGGGCAGAACCCGCTGCTGACCTACATCCTGCCGCCGTTTTACTATGCCCTGGCCGGGTTTTCCCTCTGGCCCGCTTTTTTCAATGCCGGTATGCCGGGCTTCTTCCGGTCCGTGCTTTTTTCCTTGGCGATCCTTTGGGTGGCAGGATGGCTGACAAAGAAAGGGGTGAGGCTGCATTTGTAATATGGATATAAGAAGCGAGGTAATTCCTGTCCGGTAATGACAAGAAGCCTGGTTATTTGCCATAAAAGAAAACAGGGGCTTGGTTACACTCGCAGAAAAAGGCTTATTGATCTTTCATGAGTTCACCCTACCCCCCTAAAAACACCAAGCAGGAACTCAACTCTTCTTGAATTCCTGCTTCTCTTGCAGGCTTGAAAAAGCCGTAAGGGTCAAGCTACGGTTATAGACTTCATCCGTGCCATGTATGTTGATACACACTTCGGACTCTGAACGCATATACCATATCGCCTTTCCAATCAGGATCCGAGGGAGAATCCCAAAATTTCCGGTGTAGTGGTATAATTGTCCTGGTGAGCTACCACCTGTCTTTTATGGCTCACTTGATACGTTCAATGTGCTGGCATTTCGTCATCAAATGAAATGATCCGGGTCATCTGCAAAAATGATTTTCGTCATCACGGTGATAAACAGGGATTTGAACTGCCTGGCAGGGCCTAACCTGAGAAAAATCAAAACAGGGCTTGATATCGGTCATCCAAACACAGCTGAATACAGAGGAACTTTGAAGCTATAAATGTTTATCTGATGGAAGAAAAAAGCATGATCGCATTCGGGCCGATCCCGTCCCGGAGGCTTGGACAGAGCCTCGGCATCAACCATATCCCGCCAAAAAATTGTACGTTCAACTGCGTGTATTGCCAGGTGGGCACAACCACCCATTTAGGGATCAAGCGCAGGGCCTTTTATCCACCTGATGAGGTTTTTCGTGATGTAGAAAACCGGGTGAATGAAGTCATTGCGAGCGGCGGACATATCGATTACATCTCATTGGTGCCGGATGGGGAATCCACCATCGACATCAACCTGGGTGAGATCATCAGGAAATTGAGGAAACTGCCCTACAAGATCGCCTTGATCACCAATGCGTCCATGCTCTGGAGGGAAGATGTGCGGAATGAAATCATGGATATCGATTGCATCTCGATCAAGGTGGACTCCGTGATCGAAGAAGCCTGGAGGGCTGTCAACCGCCCCAACCCGATGCTTTCCCTGCCTGAGGTTCTCGACGGGATCCGTGCATATGTCCGGTCGTTCAAAGGCTTGCTGCTCACTGAAACGATGCTTGTAGAGGGTATCAATGACAGCCAGGAAAGCCTTGAGGCTACGGCGTCATTCCTCGCAGAAATCCACCCGGACAAAGCCTACCTCATCGTGCCGACCCGGCCGCCGGCAGAAAGCTGGGTAGAAGTGCCTGATGAAGCAAACCTGAACAGGGCATACCAGATCTACAAAACCCATGGCCTGGATGTAGAACTGCTCACCGGGTTTTCGCCAGAAGATTTTTCCACTTCAGGCGACCTGGAAGAAGAGCTCCTCAGCATCACCGCTGTGCATCCATTGCGTGAAAGTGAAGCGGTCGAGCTGATCACAAAAGCAGGCGGGCACAGTTCAATATTGGAATCATTGGTGGGCCAGGGCAAGCTGACGAGGACGATTTTCGACGGGATTCCTTTTTATCTGCGTAAATTACCTGTGAAAGCTGCGAAATCCTAAACGCCTTCATGTATGCTGTTGACAATCCAACCACAGTGGGCGCTGTTGAGCGGCATCCTCGTGCTTGTCGTAACCAGTGTCCTGTTTTGGCCCTCTTCCGGGCTGGTTGCCAGATGGCGCAAATCCAGGTGGAACACGAAGCGGGTACTCATTGAAGATGCACTGAAATTCATCTTCGATTGCGAGTATAAAAACCGTCCGTGCCACCTGAGCAGCGTGGCGGGGAACATGCACATTTCCACAGACCATGTGACACGGGTACTTGAACACTTGCAGAAAATGGGCCTCGTTTATGCGCAGCCGGATACGGATCAGTTCCACCTGACGGATGCGGGCAGGTCCTACGCCCTGCAGGTCATTCGTGTACACCGCATCTGGGAAAGGTACCTGGCGGACGAGACCAGTGTTCGGATCGCAGACTGGCACGGGGCGGCGGACCAGATGGAACACCAGCTGACCCCTGCCCAGGCGGACCAGCTTGCCGCTCGCATCGGCAACCCGGTATTCGACCCCCACGGGGACCCCATCCCGACATCGAAAGGTGCAATACCGGAACAGACGGGGCGCACCCTGAGCTCACTGAAGGAAGGGGATGTGGCACGGATTGTACACGTGGAAGACGAACCAGCTGCGATATATGAACAACTCCTTGCGCTGGACCTGTATCCGGGTGTGCAGGTTTACGTCATGGATGTGACGGATGACAAGATCGTCTTTGCCGCGAATGGGGAGGAATGCGTGCTCACGCCTTTTTTTGCCTCCAACCTGACCGTGGAACTTGCGAGCGACCAGCCGCCCGTACACGAGAAAATGCCCGTCCTCGCTTCCCTCAGGGAAGGCGAGCAGGCTGAGATCGTTGCCATATCGCCCAAATGCAGGGGACAGGAGAGGAGGCGGTTGATGGACCTCGGTTTCATTCCCGGCACCATCGTGGAACCTTTGTTGCGAAGTGCATCAGGTGATCCAATCGCCTATCGTGTGATGGGTACGACGATTGCCATCCGGGAAAGCCAGGCACAGAATATATTCATTCGCCCTGTGCAAAATGCGAAAGCCTCATGAAGCAGGAAAACCCGTGTGCAGACTGCCCAATGCATCACAAGGAGCATCTCATCCGGATGGGGATCGCCATGGACAAAGTGGATTATGTCATTGCCCTTGCCGGCAACCCCAATACTGGCAAAAGCACGGTGTTCAACAACCTGACAGGCCTCCGGCAACATACGGGCAACTGGCCCGGGAAAACAGTGACCCGGGCAGAAGGCGGGTATGCATACGGGGAAAAATACTACAAGCTGGTTGACCTGCCCGGCACCTATTCACTCCTTTCAACGAGTACGGAAGAGGAGGTCGCCCGCGATTTTATCCTGTTCGGCCGGCCTGAAGTAACGGTCATCGTGGCTGATGCCACACGGCTGGAACGGAACCTGAACCTTGCCCTGCAGATCCTGCAGATCACGCCAAGGGCGATCCTTTGCCTTAACCTGATGGATGAGGCAAAACGGAATGGCATCGAGATCGATGTGCGTTCCCTGTCACGAGACCTGGGTATCCCGGTCGTGCCTACAGTGGCCAGAAGCAAAAAAGGCATGGATGAATTGATCCGGATGATAGAAGCTGTCGCCACCGGGGCATATGTATGCAAGCCGCCACGCATGCAGAAACTGCCGGCGCATGTGACACACGCCATGCAAAAGCTCGTAACAAAGCTTAAGGAACGGTTTCCGGATGTCGAAAACCTCGATTGGGTGGCCCTGCGCCTGCTTGAGGGTGACGAGAGCATAGCGGAAGCTGTCCGTTCTGGATCATTGGGCATATTGGGCCAGACATTTATCCCTGCCTAAAAAACGCGATTGGATACAGTGAAAGAAAAGACAAAGAACGAAGATATCCTTTCCATGGCCAACAGCCTGCGCTGGGACCTTGGGATGCAGTTTCATGACACGATCGTGGAGTCGATCTACGAGCAGGCATCAAGGACAGCCAGGAGTGTAATCAGTGTCCGGGACCAGGAAGCTGTAGGGCGCATTGACCGCACAATAGACCGGATCATTACAAGCCGTTGGCTGGGTTTTCCGATCATGCTGCTTCTCCTGGCGCTGGTCTTCTGGATCACGGTGGCCGGGGCGAATTACCCATCCGGATTGCTGGCAAGCCTGCTGATCGATACAATCCACCCTTTCCTGAAGCAGGTGGCAGAAAATGTCGGCCTGCCCTGGTGGCTTGGCGGGGTGCTGATTGACGGGGCGTACCTCGCGATGGCCTGGGTCGTCGCTGTAATGCTTCCGCCGATGGCGATCTTCTTTCCACTGTTCACATTATTAGAGGATCTTGGCTACCTGCCGAGGGTCGCATTCAATATGGACAATTTGTTCAGGAAAGCGGGTGCCCACGGGAAACAGGCACTGACCATGAGCATGGGATTCGGCTGCAACGCCGCTGGCGTAGTTGCCGCCCGGGTCATCGATAGTCCGAGGGAACGGCTGATCGCCATCATTACCAACAACTTTTCACTCTGCAACGGGCGGTGGCCAACACAGATCATGATCGCCACGATCTTCATCGGGGGGCTTGTTTCTGCAAAATGGGCGGGCCTGGTCTCTGCCGGTGCGGTCGTGTTTGTGGCCGTGCTCGGGATCGGGTTCAGCATGGTGGTTTCCTGGGGTTTGAGCCATACAGTCCTGAAGGGAGAGGTATCTGCGTTTAGCCTGGAATTGCCTCCCTACCGACCGCCCCGTATCCTGCAAACCCTGTATACTTCACTCATCGACCGGACGATCTTCGTCCTGTGGCGGGCTGTCGTGTTTGCGATCCCTGCGGGGATTGTCATCTGGCTGGTGGCAAATATCCAGGTGAACGGGCAAAGTATTGCCGAAATCTTCATCGACTGGTCTGACCCGTTTGCATTTTATTTCGGGCTGAACGGGATCATCCTGCTGGCATATATCATCGCCATACCGGCCAACGAGATCGTGATCCCGACCATCCTGATGCTCACCGTCCTGAGCGCCGGGATCACAGGCGTCGGGGAAGGTGCCGGGGTGATGTTCGAACTGGATTCCCTGGAAGGGATAGCCGGCATTTTGCATGCAGGTGACTGGACATTGCTCACAGCCATCAACCTGATGCTCTTCAGCCTTTTGCACAATCCTTGTTCGACAACCATCTACACCATCTACAAGGAAACGAAGAGCTGGAAATGGACGATCATTTCTGCTTTGCTCCCGCTGGTGATGGGTTTTGTGGTCTGTTTTTTTGTAACGCAGGCTTGGTTGTGGCTGGCCGGTTGATCCTGCAGTTTCCGAGGTCTGTGATGAATTTGATTGAGGTATTGGATGAGTTTCCTGATCTGAAATCTATTGTTCTGCGATCTGCAATCTGATATCCGTCAAAAGAATACTTTCTGATATCAGAAAGGAATTTCGATTCATTGCTTTTTGAGGAGGTCATTCATAAAACCAAAATGATATTCCCGTTTCCGCAATTCATTTATGAGTTCTGGTAGTTTGTTGTAAAACTTGTCCTTCCGGTCGGGATTGGTGCCGATATGCATCAGGAGGATAAAGCCATTCATCCCGTTTGTCGATTTTTCTTCATAGTTGAGAATGCTTTGGAAGATCTCATCACTACTGAGGTAGTTTGGCGTCTCAGGGGTGGTATAGTCCGCTGCCGACCTGGTGCCCGGGGAATAATTGACCAGCATGGAGCCCGATTCCTGCGTCCAAGCGCTGATGCTGTCGTTATACCATTCGTATGGGGGCATGAACAACGGCGCTTTTTCACGGGAGATGCCAAATTTCCCCAATTCCGCGTAATTATTGGATAGATCAACCAGGAAGGAGTCTTTTGTCACCAGCAGCCGGTTCCGGTCTTCCCAGGCTGCGTACAGGAGGTGCCTGTCCGAATGTGGCCCGATGTAGTGTCCCTGTTTTAGCAGTTTCCGGATCAAATTCCTGTTCTGCGGATTTCGCAGGAAGTCGCCCGTAAAAAAGAAATGGGATTTTACTTTTTTCTGTTTGAGGACCCTGGCAATGAATCTTCCCCCGTCGCTGTAGTCTCCGCCCGTAAAGATCAGGTAGACTGTTGGCTGCGAGGTGTCGAAGCGTATGATGGCACCTGATTCTGTGCTGAAATGGCTGTCAACCTTAAAGTGCGGCAAATCCTGGGCTGTGGCCAGCGGGGAAAAGAAACAGAGGGTGAAGATCAGTATGAAAATCCGGCAGGGCTGCAAGGGCGAAATTCTTTTTTGAAAGATAGGGAAGAACAGGCGATAACTAAAGTTTTAGTTATTCGTAAGTATCGTCTAAAACTTTAGTTACTCTTTTCATTTTCCCGCCTGCGTGCCACAGGATCCCATCCATCAATCATCATTCACGATTCATCATCCATTCCTGACGAGCGCCCTGTCGAGCAGGTACCGGATCATTTTGCTGGTTTCGGTTTTGGCATTCACTTGTGCATCTTCAGGCACATCTGTCAGGCTCGGGAGGTGTTCGATATAATATTCATTGTTCAGGGAAGCATCCACGATATTGGTCGCCAGTGCGACGGGATACATGTAGTCCGGATCAATGTCCCGGATCGCATCCGAGATCCTTTTGACCAACTTTTTGAAATTGGTATAGAATCCCTCCTTCTGGAGACGGTCCACCTGCTTTGTATGGTAGACTTTGGACGCATTTTCGACGACAATCATATGGAGTTTTTCATGGTCAATGTATTCGGGTACGGGTGCGGTTTTCAGTGAATTGACCAGGGTATCCACCATCCGGTACAGCTTTTCCCGCTTGTCCGGGATGTTGCGCGTATCCATGAGGATCATGAAATGCATAAAATCCCAGTACCACGCGACAAGATAGGCAAGCAATTTGTACTTGTTTTCAAAATACCTGTAGACTGATGCTTCCGTGGATCCCATGCGGATGGCGAGCTTTTTGAAATTAAATTCTTCAAAACCGATCTCGTGAAGCAGAATAACAGCGTGTTTGATCATTTTCCTGCCCAGGACTGTTTCAAGAGGGTCCCGCAGGTAAATGGTATCGCAGATATCAACTGAAATATGTATTTGTGGCATAAAAAAGTAATTATATTTGCAATGATAGTAAAACTATTATAATTAGAAGTTGTTTACCCGACTGTAAAATAAATCTTGAATCAATGCCAAACGGAAATGTGCTCAGCCCGATACAGCGATTGTTCAGGTTGCTGGAGATTGACAAGAAGGATATCTGGCAGGTCTATATCTACGCCCTTTTTATCGGGCTTGTCAATCTTTCCCTGCCACTGGGCATCCAGGCAATTATCAACCTGATCCAGGGAGGAGAAGTCTCCACGGCCTGGGTGGTCCTGGTCGCCTTTGTGATCCTCGGGATCCTGTTTACGGGGCTTTTTCAGTTGATGCAACTGAGGATTGTGGAGAATATCGCACAGAAGATCTTTTCACGGGCTTCATTTGAATTTGCCTACCGGATTCCACGGATCAGGTATAAGGCACTCTACAAATATTATGCACCTGAGCTCGCAAACCGCTTTTTCGATACCCTGACGATCCAGAAAGGCCTTCCCAAAATGCTGATCGATTTTTCGCTTGCCGCTTTCCAGATTATCGTGGGGCTTGTAGTCCTGAGTATGTATCATCCCTTTTTCATCATCTATGGTGTTGTCCTTGTCGCCCTTGTATATACGATCCTTGCATTCCTTGGACCGAAGGGACTCAGGACCAGCCTGGAAGAGTCCAAACACAAATACGAAGTGGCCCACTGGCTTGAGGAGATCGCCAGGACAAAACTTTCATTCAAGCTGACCCAGAATCCTTCCATCGCCCTGGACAAGACGGATAAATGGGTAGCCAATTACATCCGGGCCCGCGAGGGTCACTTCAAGGTGCTGATCAGCCAGTTTTTAAACCTGATCGGCTTTAAGGTCCTGATTGCGGCGGGGTTGTTGATTATCGGGAGTTTGCTCGTATTCAGCCAGGAGATGAACATCGGCCAGTTTGTTGCCGCAGAGATCATCATCATCCTGATCATCAACTCTGTTGAAAAGCTGATCCAGTCGCTGGAATCCGTCTATGATGTGCTCACAGCCCTCGAGAAGATTGGGTATGTGACCGATATGGCACTGGATAGGGATGAAGGCATCTGCTTTGAAGATCATGTCAGGGAGATTGGAACCAGTCTGAACGGAGTCACTTTTTCCTTTCCCGATTCCAAAAAACCCATCCTCAAGAACATCACAATGGAAGTTCCAAAGCGCACTTCCGTGGTGATCATGGGTCCGGCTGGAAGCGGAAAATCCACCCTGATGTCACTGATGATGGGCATTATTGAACCAACCAGCGGAGTGATTGCGTACAATGGATTTTCTCTCCAATCCCTGGACTTGTCATCGCTGAAACGCCACATGGGTTTTGCACTCAGTAACAACCAGATCTTCCTGGGCACTTTGCAGGATAACATCACAATGGGCAGAGAGGGAATATCAACGGATGATATCTATAAGGCCATTGAGATTGTGCATCTGGAAGAATTTATTTCAACCCTGCCCAATGGGCTGAATACAGAACTGGACCCCGAGGCAAAGCGGCTGCCCAGGAGTGTGGCCAACAAGATCATCTTGGCAAGGGCAATTGTCAACAAACCCAAATTGCTGATGCTTGAAGACCCGCTCGACCACGTCCCAAAAAACGAGAAAGAGGATATCATTCAAAACCTGACCAAAGCGGATAAACCGTGGTCCATCATTATTACAACGGTAGACCCGATCTGGTGTAAGTATATCAAGCACAAGATCGTTTTGAATGATGGTGAGATTATCGAAAACAGTCTGACAAAAGCTTCCTGACATGCTCAATATTAGCCAACACAGAGTAAATGAAAAGGTCAACCTTGACAGTTATAAGGCATTCAATATCCTTTCCAGCAGGAAACATTCAAACCTGCTGATCAGGATCCTTGTGTTCTTCACGATCCTTGTGGTCGCAGCCATGTTTCTGCCCTGGACACAGAATATCCGGGCAAGGGGCTACGTGACCACAATACGCCCAGATCAAAGGCCGCAGACGGTGCAGGCCCTCATCGGCGGACGCATTGAAAAGTGGTATGTCCGTGAAGGGGACATTGTTTCCCGAGGGGATACGATCATGAAGATATCCGAGGTGAAGGAGGAATACCTTGACCCGCAGTTGCTCCAGCGTACTGATGGCCAGATCAGGGCCAAAAAGGATGCATCATCAGCCTATGGTGCAAAGGCACAAAACCTCCAGGAACAATATGCCGCCCTGGTCAAAACAAGGGATGTAAAACTGGAGCAAAACAAGATCAAACTTCGCCAGACACAGCTCAAGATCGAGAGTGACAGTATGGAACTCCTGGCCGAACGCGTCAACCTGGACATTGCCAAAAAACAGCTTGACCGGATGCAGTCACTCTTTGATGACGGGCTGAAATCACTCACAGACCTGGAAGGAAAGAAGCTTTCCTACCAGAAATCGCAGGCAAAAGTGGTTGCCCTGGAGAACAAGATCGGCGCACTTCAGAATGAACTGGAAAATTTGGTGGCCAACAAGTCCGCAATACAGAACGAGTATGCCGAAAAATTGGCAAAGAGCCAGTCTGACCGGATGTCTGCATTGTCAAACCAGTATGATGCGGAGGCCACTGTCAACAAGCTCCAGTCACAGTTTAATGCATATTCGGTCAGGCAGCAGAACTATTTTATTACTTCGCCCATCAATGGGTATGTCACTCAGGCGCTCCAATCCGGGATCGGTGAAATGATCAAGAACGGGGAGCGGATCGTCAGTATCATGCCGGAAGATTACGATCTCGCTGTTGAAATGTATGTGGATCCGGTAGATGTGCCGTTGCTTGATCGCGGTCAGAAAGTACGTGTCCAGTTTGACGGGTGGCCGGCCATCGTTTTCAGCGGGTGGCCAAACAGTTCATTCGGGACGTTCGGGGGGGTTGTCTTCGCGATTGACAACTTTATCAGTGACAACGGAAAATACCGGGTACTTGTCGCGGAGGATCCTGAAGAGTCTCCCTGGCCGGTGGAAGTTCGTGTTGGCGGAGGTGCAAATACGATCACATTGCTGAAAAACGTGAGAATCGGATATGAGATCTGGAGGCAACTCAACGGATTTCCACCGGATTACTACAAAGCAAGTGAGCAGAACAAATCACTCAAGACCAAAGCACCATTGAAAAGGGTGAAATGAGCTTGGGGCCTGTCACTGTGCCATGGCGTGCATCTTTCCATGTGCAAAGGAGATGTGTGGATCAGGTTTCCATAAACTTGCACTGAAAAGGTCAATCAAGGAACAAATGAAATCTGCAGAGATCAAGAAAAACGGGGTGTAATGAAGAAGTTCACAGTATTGTTATTCCTGTGTATCGCATGGGCAACCACGCACACCTCAGCCCAGGAGTTTTCCTTTGAGGAGTTTATCCAAATCATCAAGGTAAACCACCCTGTGGCAAGGCAGGCTGCGATCTTTCCCGAGTTGGGAGCAGCCCAGCAACTAATGGCAAGGGGTGGTTTTGACCCGAAAATTGATGCAGGACTGGATCACAAGTCTTTTGATGGCAAAAATTATTTTCGCACAGTAGGAGCCCAGTTGAAAATACCGACCTGGTTTGGTATTGAGTTGAAAGGAGGCTACGAACGTGCGAGCGGTGAATATCTTGATAACAGTGATTTCCTGCCTCCCCTGGGTTTGTGGAATGCCGGTATCAACATTACACTTGGGAAGGGACTGATCATAGATGAAAGGCGGGCGATGCTGAAGCAGGCCGAGGTTTACCTCCGTGCAACAGAACAGGAACGCATTCTGCTGCTTAACCAACTCTTTTTTGAAGCAACACTTTCCTATCTCGAATGGCAGGGTGTCCAGCAGGCACTCAGGATCGCAAATGAAGGGCTGCAACTGGCGACAGCCCGCTTCGAACAGACAAAATCCGGCTATATCAATGGTGATCTCCCTGCAATCGACACCCTTGAGGCATATATGGCGGTACAGTCTCGGGAGCAGCTGGTGATCGAAATGCAACAAGAGCTGGTGAAGGTGCGTCAGCGTGTGGAGATGTTCCTTTGGCAGGATGGATTTGTTCCCCTGGAATTAAATGCCGGTACGGTTCCAGAGGGCATTGAACCTGAATTTTTTCTACAGCAGACAGAGCAGGTTGTCATGGATGAGCGCGCCATGTTGGAGATCCATCCCGAATTGCTGAAAGCTCAATTCAAGATTGAGCAGCTGGAGATTGACCGGAGGTTGCAGGTGGAGGCATTGAAGCCGGATTTTCAGATCTCATATCAACCATTGGTGGCGGCCACAGAAGATGCATTATTTGCTTCCCCGGCACTCAGAAACTATAAACTGGGTGCTTCATTTGCATACCCGCTTTTCACGAGAAAAGAAAGGGGAAAAGTGCGCATGACAGATCTGAAACTTCTTGAGTCCAATCTGGACCTTGAAAATAAAAGATGGTCTATCCAGACAAAGCTGAAGGCCTATCGCAACGAGCTGGACTTACTCTATGATCGTGTGATCCTGGCGGATGATATCCGCACAAATGCCGACCTGATGCGGCTGGCTGAATACCGGAAATTCGATATTGGTGAAAGCTCTGTTTTTCTTGTCAACAGCCGTGAAGTGAAATTCCTCGAAAGCCAATTGAAACTTGTTGAAACGCAGGTCAAACTGATCCAGGCCAGGATCATGTATCTCTACCTTGCAGGGCAGCTTCCGGGAGTTGTCTAAAAGTGAAAACCGCTGAATCAGGTCCAGCGGTTTTCTTTTCTTCATTATCCTGTCGCCCGGAGTTTTTCCTGTGGCAATTTGAAATAGCCGCTCTCCAGCCTTTTCTTCAGGAATGATTGGTTCATTTCGACAGGAACTTCAAGAAACGGCAATTTCACTTTTACAAACTCTGACGTTTCTTCAAGAATTTGAATTTCTATCGGCTCCATTGTCAAATATTTTATTTGGTTAAAATACGAAATTATAGCCCAAATGCATAATAATATTCTCCAGGAAGATTTTCGTACATCCCTTCCAGCATCACGCCGCCTTCCTTCCCTTCCAGCATGCGTACGAACTCTTCAACAGACGTGACGGGCTTTCCGTCCACCTTCGTAATGATGAAGCCTTCCTGCATGTTCGAGCTTTTGCGGAGTTTGCCGGCATATAATTTTGTGACTTGGACCCCTCCCGGAATATCCAGCTTCTGCGCTTTGTCTTTAGCCAGGGTTTCCATTTCTGCGCCCAGAACGCTGAGGACCTCCTTGTGTTCCTTTTTCACAAGAGAAGTATTTCCCTCACGATTATTCAGGGTGATATCGAAGTCTTTTATTTTTCCAGATCTGTGCACAGTAAGTCGGACCTGGTCCCCCGGCCGGTGGCGGGCAATGATTTCCTGCAATTCCGGGGAAGTTTTGACTTCCTGCCCGTCTATGGAAACGATCACATCACCTTTCCGGATGCCGCCGATTTCTGCAGCACTGTTTTCAAGCAGGCTGTCCACATACACGCCCTGGGTGACATCGAGGCCTTCTTCACGTTGCAGGTTTCCGTCCACGGTGCGGATCATGATCCCGAGGACACCGCGCTGGACGACACCATATTTCATCAGGTCCTCCACGATCTTTTGGACGAGGTTGGTCGGTACGGCAAAACCATAACCGCTGTACGTGCCAGTCGGGCTGGCAATAGCCGTGTTGATCCCGATCAGGCCGCCTTCCAGGTTGACCAGTGCGCCGCCGCTGTTTCCCGGGTTGATTGCAGCATCCGTCTGGATAAAGCTTTCCACGGCAAACTGGTCACGCAGGATGTTGATGTTCCTGGCCTTGGCACTGACAATGCCTGCCGTAACCGTAGAGGTCAGGTTGAACGGATTCCCGACAGCGAGGACCCATTCACCCACTTTCACATTGTCTGAGTCCACGAAGGCAAGCTTCGGCAAGCCTTTCTCCTTGATCCTGATCAGCGCGATGTCTGTACTCGGATCCGTACCGACAACAGTTGCCTTGTAACTCCTGTTATCGGCGAGGGTGACTTCCAGGTCGTCAGCTCCATCGACGACATGGTTATTCGTGATGATATAGCCATCCTCACTGATGATCACACCACTGCCCTGACCGACACGGACCTGTGGCCGGCTTTCCTTGTTCGGCTGGTTCGGTTGCTGGAAAAACCTTGGATTAAAAAATTGATCCAGGGGATTCTGACGGAAAAAATCATCAAAGGGATCTGGTTGCTGCCTGAATTGAAAAGGCATTCGGCCTGACTGGAAAGTCTGCGTTGACCTGATATGGACAACGGCGTCCATGACCTTTTGAGCGGTTTTTGTAAAGTCAAGGGGAATAGGATTGCCTTTCTCATCCAGGGTGTAGACGGCACTTTTGGCGGGCGTTGTATGCATATGTTCAATCGTGATTGCCCGGTCTTCCCTCAACAGGGCGTATATGCCTATACTGCCAAGTGATACGATCAAAGCAATCAATCCGGAAAAAATCATTTGTTTTTTCATGACTGTAATGCTTTTAAATAAATAGGAGAAATGAGCATACGAGCCCATGATTGGGCTGGTATGCTCACCTGAGTGAAAGAACGGATGGATGTTACCCCATCCGGCGTTACAATTCACTATTTGATTTCGATCCTGCGTGGAGGAAGGGCTTTTGCCTCTTCTTTTTTCGGTATTGCGACACGCAGAATACCATCGTTGTAGGTGGCTTTGATCTTCGATGCATCCACAACCGTTTTCGGTAGGTGGAATGTCCTTTTGAAAGCCTCGTAACTGAATTCCCTGCGGGTGAAATTTTCACCTTCTTTCAGGTTGTGAGATATTTCTTTTTCCGATGAAATGGTCAGGATCTCATTGTCCAGTTCGATGATAAAATCATCCTTCACCATTCCAGGGGCAGCCATTTCCACCATGAAACGATCATGAGATTCGATGATGTTCACTGATGGAAGCGTTGTGTTTGTCAGGGAGTTGTTTTTAAAATCCCAGTCAAACATGTCCCGGAGGAAAAAGTCATCGAAAAACCTTGGCAATGTTGGGGTCAGCGGATTCCTTTTAATCAGTGTCATAACGTCCAAAATTTTAAGGTTAAACAATGTTTATTTCGCACACAAGTAAAACCTGGAGTCCTGTTTTAGCTCATGTAACGCTGTCATAGTTTACTCCTCATACATCAAATGATATACCATCCGCTGGAAAACTGAAAAAATGTCAGCTAAGGTAAACGCTTGATAATCAGCCATATGACATCATGTCAATTGAAAATAAAGGACTGACATTTTTGCATGGAATAAGGATTAAAAACGTGTTGATCATGCCTGAATTCTGGAGAATGGTTTATCTTAAGATCAGAAACCATCTGAATCTCAGTCGATTGTGGAACCAGCCCTGAATGCATCGAATAAAAAAAAATCCAAGGTCAAGTATTTTGGCACATTCCAGGGTGTCTTCACGCCCACTGTACTGACCATCCTGGGTGTGATCATGTACATCCGCCATCCCTGGGTGATCGGAAATGCCGGCATTGCAGGTGCAGCCTTGATTGTATTGATTTCCATTGGGATTACCCTGTTTACCAGCCTTTCCATGGCCTCCATGGTGACGAATATCCGGATCGAGTCCGGTGGGGCATTTTCAATTATTTCCCAGTCCCTTGGCCTGGAGATCGGTGGCAGTATCGGCATCCCGCTTTACCTGGCACAGGCATGTGTGGTGGCGATGTATATTTTCGGGCTTCGGGAAGGCTGGGTCTGGATCTTTCCACACCACAACCCGATCCTGATCGATGCGGTTACATTTGCCCTGATCGCGCTGATCGCCGGCATCAGTGCCGATGTGGCTTTCAAGATCCAGTACGTGATCATGGCCATTATCGTGGGAAGCCTGGTTTCCATCATCGGGGGCTTGTGGCAGTATTTCCCTTTAGACGCGGATCAGTTGCAGTGGTTCGGGGAATACCAGGGGGTGCCTGTGCATGATCCGGAGACCGGTGTCGTGACCGGTTTTCAGGAAATGAATTTCTGGACAGTTTTCGCAGTTTTCTTTCCCGCAGTTACCGGGATCATGGCTGGTGTGAATATGTCAGGTGAGCTTCGGGATCCGCGAAAAAGCATCCCGGCAGGGACGATCATTGCGGTCGTTTTGACCGGGATCATCTACCTGGTCCTGATCTTTGTCGCTTCCATGATGGCTACCCCGGAGGAACTCGTGAGTGATTATTACGTGTTCATCGACAAAGCATTGTGGAAGCCTGTTGTGCTTGCGGGTTTGCTTGGGGCCACATTTTCATCGGGGCTCAGTTCGATGGTCGGGGCTCCACGCATCCTGCTTGCCCTTGGCCAGAAGAATATCCTGCCGAAGAGTCCGTTCTTTGCAAAAGTTGGTGCGAATGGCGAGCCGAGAAATGCCATTTTTTTCACCATGGTTGTCGTCGTATTTTCCCTGCTTTTCCGTGACCTGAATGCGATTGCTCCGCTGATTACCATGTTTTTCCTGATTACATATGCGATGATCAATGTGGTCGTGCTCATTGAGCAAAGCCTGGACTTGCCGAGTTACCGTCCGATGCTGAAAGTGCCGATCATCGTCCCGCTCCTGGGTACCATTGGCTGCTTTTTCGTGATGTTTATCATCAACCCGATCGTGTCACTGGTTGCGATTGCCATTGTGGTTGCTTTTTATGCGATGCTACTGAATAAGTACCTGATCCGGACCAAGGGTGATGTGCGCAGCGGGATGTTCACAGCTATCGCAGACTGGGCCACGAAGATCTCGAACGACCTTTCCACAAAAAAGGAAGCGCGCGCGTGGCAACCTGAATTGCTTGTGCCGATCGAATCGCCGAAGGAAATCAAAGGTGCTTACCGGCTGATCTATGCCCTGACCTACCCAAAAGGATCGATCAAGGTGTTGGGCATGTTGCTTGGGGGGGAGGAGCAGAGGCTGCGTGCCTATCTGCCTGAGCTGATGGATTCCTTTCACCAGGCGAAAATTTCTTCTTCCTATACATTGGTGGACGGCGACGATTTCGGGAAAACGGTCAGTATCAGCATGCAGGCCCTGGAAACAGCTTTTTTCAAGCCGAACATCATCTTCCTGAAGCTCGATGAACGAAAGGATGGCCTGCAGGATAAATACCTCCCGATCATTTACGAATCCAAAAAACGAAACTGGGGGTTGCTGATTCTGGCGACTTACGAAACCGTTGGCCTTGGTATTGAGAAAACGATCAATGTCTGGCTTGATGTCATTCCGGAAGACTGGGAGGAGCGTCTGGATTTGGGGAATAACGACCTTGCCCTCCTGACCGGGCTGATTATCTGCGAAAACTGGAAGGCTCAACTTAATATCATTAAAACGGTCAGGGAGGACAGCCAGGTCAGTGAGGAAGAAATGCAGGGACAGCTTCAGCAGATGAAGACCCTTGTCCGCATGCCAAGAAATACACAGATGCACGTTGTGCGCCGGACCCCGGGCATGTGGGACCAGGCTCCATCCGCAGACTTGAACATCCTCGAATTGCCCGACAAAGACAACCTGGACCTGAAGCGCTTGCAAGAAATCCCGAACAAGTTGCGCACGGCGTGCCTGTTTACCCTGGATTCGAATATCGAGAACGCCCTCGTTTGATTCAGGCTGTCACGCTGCCAGCGTGACAGCCTGCCACCCCGTGTTCTGTAGGCGCACTCCACATCCATCAACCTGCCTGACGGACGTGCTTTTTCGGTTCGAGCGGAACAACTTTTCTTTCTGATGCTGAGGCCACAGCCTTTTCGGACCGTTCAAAGCTGACGCCCAGGATCGCGCTGATCGCGATGGTGAATCCGAAAATTGCGGCCAGTGTAAATTGGTGCAGGAAGCCAAAGATGGCGACGATGGCCATCATCAGGTAAAACCTGAAGATGGTATTGTAGATTTTTGAATGAAATACCCGGATTTTCATGACGCTAAGATTTGTGAATCAATACAATAAGTTACGGGCCTCACTGATGGGCTGTAAATGACTGGCCTTAGGAATTGCCTTGATTTTACTCATGTGTTGGGGCTGTCACCCTGCAGCGTGTCACGCTGCAGGGTGACACGCTGCACGCCGTGTACCTTCAACTCGTTTATAATCAGATGGGTATATATT
>JARQTN010000153.1:13070-18192 GCA_029976695.1 Lewinellaceae bacterium | reverse complement strand
TGACTCAGACACAGAACGCAGGAAGGTGCAAAAAATCACCCGAATGGGTGAGCGCATATAAAGAGAACCTCAGCATCTTCACCAGATAAAAAAGATAAGTTATGAAACTGACATGGACCCTGGCATTTAACCTCCTTGCATTGTGTGTCATTGCACAAATAAATTCAACCTATCCTGACAGGCCTTATTCCTCCCTTGGCTACTTCGATGTCGACGGCGACAAGATCCTTGCTGCCGGGGATTGTAATATGGCATGGTACAGTCTCGACGGCGGGGCGACATGGAATGTCTCCGATGTCGGTCGGGATATGCGCCGTGTACGGCTGGTGCCCGGTGATGCGGAAAACAGGGCATTCATGACTGCTTCCGGAAACCTGTACCGCTTTGACCTGGATGAAGGTGCGATCGAACAAATCATCGACACGACCCTGGAGAACGCGGACCTGACTGGCACTCTGGAGATCGTCGGGAATACCATCTACCTCTTTGGCCAGAGGGGAGTGGTCTCATCAGATCTCCATGATTTTGAATGGAAATATGTATGGCAGGATACATCCGAGAATGACTATCCCTATGTCACTGAAGTTACCGATAACTATATTTATTTAGGGATGCGGCAAGGACGGCTCCTGCGATACGACCTGGGCACAAAGACAATGCAACACCGGTATGACTTTGGCGAATGGGTGAGGCAAATGTCCTTTGGGACTGATGACATCGGGTATATCACAAGCAATGCTGTTTCAAGCCTGGTCAAAACAACAGATGGCGGTCTTTCATTCGATACACTCACCCAATGGCCTGAAAATATCCAGCCGCTTGCCCTGGGGCCCGACACGCTCATCACTGTGAATACCAACCGCCTCTATCGCTCCACAGACGGAGGCATGACGAGCAAATATATACAGACAGCGAACAGCCGGGAATTTGCCCGTACATCAATCGGACAACTCACGGATGATGGCACGCTTTACCTGGTGGGCGATGGCACGATGGTGGCCAGGTCAACCGATCTGGGAGATTCATTTCAATTTCTCAACGCCTACAACAGGTCGACGCTGTATTCAATGGATATCACACAATCGGGTTACGGCCTTGCAGGCGGCACATTCAGTACATTGCTAAAAACTGAGGACGGCGGCCGGACATGGGCACCAATTGAAGCGCTTATGGATGATCGTGTCATCAACGAAATCGTGATCCTGAGCAACGGCAAAGCCCTCCTGATGACGGATTCAGAAACCTTCGTTCTGTCAGCATCTGGCGAATTGGAAACCATTCTTGAAAAGAACATCTATGCACTGCACTATCACAATGACAAGGATTACCTCATTGCCACAATCAGATCGATGGACGGGACTTTTCAGATCGAAAAGTCCACTGACGGAGGCTCAACCTGGACAGCGACCGCTACCCTGCCGGAATCTTCCTTCTTCATCAGCCAGTCACCGGACGGTCGCCTGTTTGTGCCCACAAGGAACCAGGGCGTGTATATCAGTTCGGATGACGGGGAAACCTGGACCGTTGAGGATTTTGGACTGTCTAATATCAGAAGCGTCCAGTTTTATGACGAAAACCTCGGCCTTGTGACAGGTTCCCGTGAACTATACCGCACCCAGGACGGCGGCAACTCCTTTGAAGAAATCGCCAATGTCTACATTGTGGATAATGTACGTTTTCTTAGCCCAGATCATATCATCTATACATCACAACAGAACGGGAGTACATACCTGTTCGAGTCGACGAATGGCGGAGAGAACTTCCCGCTGCTGTTTTTTAATTGCACCCCGACCAATGCGATTGATGTCAATGCAGCAGGCCAGCTCGTCCTCGCACAGGACAACGGCCATATCAACCTGGTCAACCCATCATTGATTTCTTCCACTGATGACCCCGACCACACTGAATTCTTTTCCCTGGCGCCAAATCCGGTGCACAGGGGGGACAACGTGCAGTTGACAGGAGACTGGAAACAGGTCTCGATCCACACGATGAACGGCCAGCCAGTCCATCCGGTCATCACGCCGTCCGGGAAGCTCTCTACACACTCAATGCCAGCGGGGTTTTACTACATCCAGATGGAAGGAAATGGGACCAGGGCTGTACAAAAGCTGGTGGTGTTGGAATAGGGGATGACGGGTTACGAGTTGCGGGTTACGAGTTGCAGGTTACGAGTTGCAGGTTGACATGATATTTTGGTCGGCAGATCAATTGATCGAATGATTGTTTTCCGGATATCTATGTTTATGCATAATTCGGGTTAGCTTTATTTTCGTGTAGGGTCTCTCCAATCATTTCCGCATGAAACCGCAAACAGCCATATTCATTGGAATAGCCGTCATTTGTCTATCCTTCAATATCAGGACGCAGGATACGAAATCCATAAAACCAGGGGGTTTCGATATCGATAAAGATCTGTTGTTAGCACAATATGATTGTAAAACGGATGTCGATGACCTGCATTCGGTAGCTGCTTTTGCAACTCTATTGGCAGATCCCAAATTTGCTAAAATCCATTATCATGCAGTTGCAGGCACGTATGGGATCCAGGAAGGGTTGTACGTCCCACCTAATGATCTATTTCAACTTGCATTTGGCAAGAACTGGACAGATGCACATGAAAATTTTAAAAATGCGGTTCAAAAAGTCAAGGAGATCGCTTTGTTAACCCTCGCAAAACAAGGTGATATCTGGATCGCAGATGCAGGCCAGTCGGATTTCTCTGCAAAACTGGTTGAAGCCATCCAGGCAGCATTGCCGGATATTGATGTATCAACCAGGATCCATATTGTACAGCATAGTGACTGGAACGAAGAAGTGACAACCCCTGCTTATCTGGACTTTGTGAAGGCAAACATTGATTATCAAAAAATTCCGGATGGCAATGCAGCTGGAAATGGAACACCAGGATTCAGATCTCCCGGATACACCATGTGGAAAGAAAAAATCAGGGATCCAGATCTGATCAAGATATGGAAGTTGGCAATTGACTTATCAAATAAGTATAATGGGAAAAAGGGACGATATCATAATAAGGCTATATCTGCAGGCGGACTTGACTTCTCTGATCTTTCAGAAGTTTGCTGGATTCTGGGCTTACAGGAAATAAAAGATACCCAACACTTTTTTGATCTCTTTTCCAGGTAAAACCTGGTCATGTTCCAATATGTGATTCGTCCGACAAGAAAAGGTGATCAAAATCCATGCACCTCGCGGGCGCCATTTACCAAATACAAGAGAACGCTGCATTAAATCTATAAAAAATGCCAGTATCCTACGACAAACACGATCAGACTGAAAACCTCTTCAGAGAGCCTTATCCCGAATTGATCGGTTTTTTTGCTGAAATCCCCAAGAAAGGAGCAGTGCTTGATTTAGGCTGCGGACAAGGAAGAGTAACCTGTTCATTAACAGGTATATATTCTGAAGTTAATCCCTACATTTCTAAAATGCGATGGTACTCAGTTTTGAGAATCAGAAATATTGAATGCAATGATTCTTTTGAGAATAAAAAGAACATGCATTATAAATAGCGAAGTCCCGAAAGCGGATGGCAGCTCGATTCGATATTCTTGATGTCAGATCAATTGAATGCATGGCTGTTTTCCGGATATCCAGTTTATGCATCATCCGGGTTAAGGATTTTAAGTATATTGAAGCTTATATGCTGACCAGGGAAATTATCGAAAAGATTATCAAAGTACTTCAGCCTCATCACCCCGAGATGATCGGGGTTTTTGGTTCTTATGCCCGAGGGGAGAGCGCCTCATCAAGCGATATTGATATCCTTGTCCATTTTAAGAACCCGATCGGTCTCATCAAGCTGGTCGGGCTTCAGCAATTACTCTCTGCTGAGCTTGGAATTGAGGTGGATCTGATCACAAAGAATAGCCTTCAGAACCCTCGCCTGAAAGAATATATCCTTCGCGATCTCATCACAATATTCAATGAAGAAGGACAACCTCATCTATCTTGATCATATTCTCGAAAGCCTTCAAAGAGCACTGGATTATGTTGACAGTGTTAGCTATGAAGAATTTATTGCTGACGAGGAAAAACAAGATGCCGTAATCAGAAAAATTGAAGTAGCAGGCGAAGCCAGAAAAAAAATCAGCCAGAATCTAAGGGATAAGTACAATCAAATCACATGGAGGGCAATAGCAGGGATGAGAGATAAACTTATTCATGATTATTTCGATGTTGACCTTGAGGTGGTATGGAATTCCTTGACAAATGAGGTGCCAGGGGTCATTCCAAACCTGAAATCCGTAATTCTGGACCTGGAGAAATAACAAAGTGGGATCGAATATAATGCAGGTTGCTATCCTTCAGCTCCACTCATGTAACACATATGCACGAATCTTTCGAGTGAATCTAAAATACCTGGAATCATGAAAAAACTTTTGATCATCTTCTGTATCTGCGGTATCGCACCCTGTTCAGCTCAGGCGCAAAATGAACAGCATTCAAATCGCATTGAACATTACATCCAGTTAGGTGACAGCTTGAGCAAAGCGGAAGACTATGGAGAAAATGCCAGGCGCATGTACAGGAAAGCCATCTCTATCGAATCCGGGAATGCGCTGGTGTATCATAAAATAGCCCAATCCTTTGTCGGAGATTACCGGTTGGACAGGGCCGACAGGTTATTGGACAGTGTGATTCGTTATGAAAATACGGCGAGAAAATTGGACCCAAAATTTAAAGACGCCTATGATTGGGAGGTTGCTGCTTATCGTGCCAAATGGCGTCATGGAATGATCAGGAAAGTTCTTCTGGATGCAATTCAACATCTACCCGATGACCCGGAAATCCTCATGCTCCTTGGACGGAACTACTTCGATACAGGGAATCCGGGGCTGGCATTGCCCTACCTGGAAAAGTCCATTGAACTGGGAGGCGAAAATGCCCCGGGTGTCGCATACCGATTTGCCGGCTGGTGCTGGTTTTACCTCGAAAACCATGAGAAGCAATTAGCGTATTTCGATCGATTCAGGGAAATTGATCCAAAGAGCCTGATGGGAATTGCCGGCCAGGTGCATTCCTATACGGGACTTAAAAACTATGAGAAGGCAACACAACTGGCCATTCAGATCAAAGAAGAAAATCCGGACTATAATTA
>JARQTN010000153.1:0-12970 GCA_029976695.1 Lewinellaceae bacterium | reverse complement strand
ATGCCTGAAAGATGGGAGTTCAGTTTTGATATCGCCTCTGCCTATGCCGCCAGGGGGGATCTGGATCAGGCATTTCAATGGCTTTACACTTCCGTGATTACCGGGTATCCGGGGCATTTGTGGAAAATGGATCCCCTTTTCTCTGCCTGTCACGAGGATTTCGCTTTTCAGCAGCTGGTCAAGCAGGCCAGGATCAGGGTGGAAAATGAGTACCGACAATAAGGAGTCTCTGAAAAATTTTGTAAACCAAGGAGAGCGTCTCATTTTCTTGAAAACCAGAACCAGTAAAAATTCACCACTGCCATCAGCATGAAAAAGTCCAACAATAAAAAGATCCTCCGACGGTTTACCGCAAAATCAGAAATCGCAATGAAAAAAATACTCCTCGTGTTCATCTTCGTAACGGGTTTTACTTCAACCCCGGTTTTTTCCCAGGCAGCTGGGGGTATACAAGATAAAATTGAAGCAATCGCAAAAAAATATATGGATAGCCTGAGCATTGCCGGTATGTCCGTATCTGTCATCCACAATGATCAGGTCAAATTCAAGGAGTCCTTCGGGTATGCAAACCTGGAGCTGGATGTACCGATGACAAACCAGTCCGTATATCGAATCTGGTCGGTCTCGAAGCAATTCTGCGCCGTTTCCATCCTGAAACTGGAAGCTGAAGGCAGGCTCACACTTGAAGATCCCATCCATAAATATCTCGATTCCCTTCCTCCTGTATGGAAAAATATCAGGATAGCACAATTGCTCAACCATACAGCGGGGATCAAGGATTACCTGAATGATTACAAGGAGGGTGAAAAATTGCTCGGCACCCCTTATGAAATCGTGCGGGATTCCACCGCAGTTCTGAAATTCCCAACTGGTGAAGACTGGAGCTATTCCAACACCTGTTATTGGGTGCTTGCAAAAATCGTGGAATCAATTACCGGCATGCAATATCATGACTACCTGCAAAAGGAATATTTCACCCCATTGGATATGCCGAACACCCAAAAGATGGATTATTTCAGGATCATAAAGAACAGGGTAAACGGCTACCGCGCAGTGGATGGGATCCCGCAAAATTCAACAAGGGATCTCGATGAAAATCATGTGGCCCTGGGGGATGCAGACCTTGTCAGTACGCTCGATGATTTAACCACCTGGGCACAGGCTTTGTTTTCCGGACAGGTCATTCCACAGAAACAGCTGGAACTTGCCTGGACGAAAGGCAAGCTGGATCATGGGGAAGCTGTAAATGCCTCCTGGATCATTTATTATGATGACCGGTCCTCCTATGGGATGGGATGGTTCATCAGTGAATTAGACGACCATAAAATTGTATGGACCCCTGGTGCCGGAAGAGGATTCTCAACGACGATCTTTTCTGTCCCGGATGCCAGCCTGCATATCATTGTGCTGTGCAATGCAAGAAGATTCCTGATTGCAGATAAAATGGCCAGGGAAATTGCAACAGAATTCATCAATAAGCATTAAATTCATATCAAAGCCTCCACTTTTACAAAAACATCATTAACCTGCGAAAAATCGTAAAGACCCCATTAAATCCAAAACTGACATGCAAAAATACAAGACACTTCACCTCTGGATGCTGATCCCGTTTTTCATCATGCAGATCGGCATTTTCCCTTTTTACTGGCCCACATTTTCAAGGGAATTTTGGGGTGTCCATGTGCACTACTGGCTGGCATCGGCCTGGTACCTTTTCCTGATTATCCAGCCCTATTATGCAACACATGGCAAACTCGATCGGCACCGGACCAACGGGATCATTGGTTTCTTTATCGTCGGGGGCGTGGTCTTCTCCGCCATCGTCATGCTGATGGGCGACATGCAAAACGCTGGATTGATCGAGCAAAACCCCGAGCAAAGCAACCTGACCCCTGAATTCCTCTACGGTGTGGTGGTCATCGAACTGATCCTCGTTGCCGCGTTCATTTACTCCATCATCCAGGCGATCCTGAAACGCAAAGACCTTGAAGAGCATGCGTGGTGGCTGATTGCCGGAATATTCTACATTATGATGCCCGCCGTGGGAAGGGGGTTTTTCTTTGTCATGGCTGTGTTGAAAGGCGGGCTGTTCGAGGTGCCCCTGTATGTGCCGAACACAATTGCCACAGGCGTGATCATTGTCCTCCTCCTCTTCTTCGCATGGAAATACAAAAAGCTCAGGCACCCGGCGACCTGGATCGGGGTTGTGGTCAACCTGACCACATTCTTTCACGAGCAGATCGGTTCAAGCGAGGCGGTCCAGGGTTTCCTGAAATCCATGATCCAATACCGGTAGCATTGTGATGCATCCTGCGCAAAGGGACATCAGGCTTCCGAAACGCGGAATGGCAAAGTCGTGTCTTTAACGATGCATATGCAATGATAAAATTCTTCAGAAAAATCAGGCAAAAGCTCTTATCCGAAGGGAAAATCGGTAAGTATCTTTCCTATGCCATTGGTGAAATCATCCTGGTCGTCATCGGTATTTTGATCGCTCTTCAAATCAACAACAACAACGAGGCGAGAAAAGCACGGGCAGCCGAAATACAACTCTATAAAAACGCCATCCTGGATCTCAGGGAAGAAGCAAAAAGCATTTCGACCAACATTCGATGGTTCAGGGGATATCAGGATACCTATGATGAAATCTACCGGGAAAGAAATGGGGAAGTAATAGATGAACCGATTTTATACTCTGACATTGTGTGGAGCAATTTCTTCAGGCCACTGATCGAAGAGAAGTACGGGGACAACCTGGACCATTTGGGCAATGAAATCGTGCAAAAGCTTTTCAGGGACCTGATCTGGAGGGAAAAGCTGACCATGGAAGCAATGACTGAATGGAATGACAGTAAAATTACAAGTGTCCGGCCATTTATACGTAAATATGGAATTGCCAATACGGACAGTATTTACAGCGATCAGAAGTATGAATTCATGCGCCTTAAAAATTCATCATTTATCGATACAGAAAGATTGAGGCTTCAATATGGAACGGACGAGCTGGACCAGATCCTCTATGATGGAAAATACATTTCAGGCTGGGTGCTCCGATGCCTGGATAACCTGAAATCAGCCAACGAAAATTTACTTGCCGGACTGGATGCCTTGATCAATGGGGATCTGGTCACTTTGAAAAAGATTAAACCCATTGATTCATATTATTAGCAGATCCTGTTTAAATGGGGACATCATATAAAAAAGGCATGCATACCCTTGCAAATCAACCATTGTCCATTTTTGTGATTGCCGCCCTGACGATAGGTAAGACCCTGCTGATCTTGGGTCAGACCGAGGAAAGCACCACGGAATACCTGGAGCATTTTATTGATGAACAGCTTTCTTGCGAACGGGCAATGCTGTAAAGCGTTGTTTTCATCCTTAAAAAATGAAACTTATGAAAAAGACAGAAATCGCTCATCCGGATTTTATTGGTTCTTGGGAACTGCTTGAATGGACAAACCAGGCAAAAGACGGAACAATTGGTTTCCCTTTCGGCAAGGGTGTCACTGGCCAAATTACATATGGCAGTGACGGTACCATGTCCGTCCAGATTATGAAAAACGACAGGCCTCATTTCCAATCCGGCGATCCCCTGAATGGCAGCCCGGAGGAAATGACAGATGCTTTTCAGGGATTTATTGCGTACTGTGGCACTTATGAAGTACACGTGGGCTCCAACCAGGTTGTACACCATATTCAGATCAGTTCATTCCCCAACTGGGTCGGACAAAACCAGGCCAGGACATTTACATTCGAAGGAAACAAGCTGACCTTGAGTACGGATTATATCGGGGCAAACAAGCATACACTGGTCTGGAGTAAAGTGGGATCTAAACAAGGTATCCGCAATAGAGAATTGCTTTCGAATTGACCGCCTGCAAGTCTTCAAGCTCGTAATCACAAGGACGAAAACACATTCATTTCCTTAAAGAGAGAGCATAAAATCTGTCGATCCTCCGGCAACTCCGGCATTTTTGATAATTTGGATGCATACATCCGGAATCAGCCAAACAAAAGACCTTCGTATGTAAGATATCAGAATATAATGCATCACGCCTGACAATATGGAAAGAGTCCTTATCTGCCTTGCACTTGCGCTGGCCATTCACGGCGTCCATGCCCAAACCAGCCTGGACTCCCTCTACGCTGTTTGGCAGGACCAGGCAAGGACTGACTCAAGCCGGGCCGCAGCATTTAAAGACTATATCTGGGATGGGTTCCTGTCCTCCAATCCGGATACGGCCAGCATGATGGCCGATGAACTGATCGCATTTGGCAACAGCAGAGATTTTGCCAGGGCGCGCGCATGGGGATACAGGCTGAAAGGGATTTCCCATTACTATCGGAACAACTACACTCAAGCATTTGAAAATTATACGCTAAGCCTGGAGATCTCTGAACAGCAGGGCAATCTGCCGGAAGTATCAAGGATACTGAATGACATCGGGACGATCTACTTTTTACAAGGTGATTTTCAAGATGCACTTGACTGTTTTACAAGAGGCCTGAGGATAGCCGAGCAATCAGGCAACCAGTCTACAATCGCTGTTTTTCTCAGTTCAATCGGCAGCATCTACAGAGAACAGGGAGCGTATCCCAAAGCCCTTGACTACTATATCCGAAGCCAGAAGATTTCTGAAGAACTCGATAACCAATGGGGCGTTTCAAGTTCGCTGCTGAATATAGGGATCATCTACGACATGCAGGAAGATTATGCCAACGCCCGGGACTATTATGTGCGGAGCCAGGAAATTTTCGGACAACTGGGTGATCAAAAAGGAATCGCCAAATCACTCCTGAATACAGGGGGCACATACTACGAACAAAAAGATTATCCAAAAGCCCTGGAGTACTTCAGCCAAAGCCTGATGATTGCTGATCAAGTGGGTGATCCGCATTTATATGCGAATGCACTGGGTAATATCGGGATTGTGTACGAAGAGGAAGGTGATTTTTCCAACGCCATGGACTATTATTCTCAAAGTTTGCATCTGAACGAGCAATTGGGTGATCAAAAGGGGGTCGCCCATCAATTGAATAACCTGGGAGCTCTGTTCCAAAAGCAAGGCGAATACGCCCGGGCCCTGGAGTATTGCCAATCGAGTAATGAACTGGCATCGACCATTGGCGTGCTGGATGAGCAAAAAGTTGCCTGCCGATGCCTTTACCGGAACTACAAAGCCCTGGGTAATAGCGCGAAAGCCTTGTTCTATCTGGAAAAGATGCAGGAGGTTGAAGACAGCCTCCAAACAGAGGAAACGACTAAAAAACTCCAGCAAATGGAGTTCCTGAAAGTCATGCTTCAGGACAGTATTGAAAAGGCCGAAGAGGCCCGCCTGGTGCAGGAAGCACATCAGGCAGAGGTGCGCAAACAGAACAGGACACGGAACATCCTGGCGGGCGGTGGTTTGCTCGCGCTACTGCTTGCAGGCGGTTTTTTCAGCCGTTGGAGATATGTGAAAAAATCAAAGGCGATCATTGAAAAAGAAAAGAATCGCTCTGAAAACCTGCTGCTGAATATCCTCCCCGAAAAAATTGCGCAGGAACTGAAGGAAAAGGGCAAGGCAGATGCGCGTGATTTTGACATGGTCAGTATCCTCTTCACTGATTTCAAGAGCTTTACCGAGCAAAGTGCCAAGCTCAGCGCAACCGAACTCGTGTCTGAGATCAACCATTGCTTCAGGGCATTTGACGAGATCATTGAGCAATACAAGGTGGAGAAGATCAAAACCATCGGGGATGCCTACATGGCCGCTGGCGGGTTGCCTGTCCCATATGAGGATTCAGTGAAAAACACGGTTCTGGCTGCGTTGGAAATGCAGGCTTTCGTGGCCAGGCGCAAGGCTGAAAATGATGCGGCCAACAAACCTGCGTTTCAAATGCGGGTGGGCATCCATACCGGACCGGTGGTTGCTGGAATTGTGGGCATCAAAAAATTCCAGTACGACATCTGGGGCGATACCGTAAACACGGCCAACCGCATGGAAAGCAGCGGTGAGGCGGGGAAGGTGAACATCAGCCAGGATACCTACAAGCTGATCAAAGGCGATCCCCGGTTTTCTTTTGAACCCCGGGGAAAGGTAGATGTAAAAGGGAAAGGTGAGATGGAGATGTATTTTGTGTACTGGAGAGGGAATTTGGCACAAAACCCAACTGACCTGAATGAGCAGGATTCCCTCATATCCGAGTCTGGAAGTAGATAAAAAGGACAAATCATCGGATGGTAACCTGGTACACAGTGATTATCTTTAGGTCATGATGCGCCTCCTGATCCGGATTACCGTTTTCATATTGTTTGCTTGTCCAATCACACATGCCCAGGTTGTCCAAGCGACACTGGAAGGTGAGCCCAGGGATGTTTTGGAGATGTGTCTCGGATTCAACCGCAGATCGGATGCCGGAACGTGGTGGACGGACGAATCATTCATCCAGCGTGTAGCAGAAATAAACCCCGACATTGTGCGCTACCCTGGAGGTACTCAGGCAAATTACTGGGATTGGCGCACAGGTCAATTTATACCGGGTACCGACAAGGATTGGGGAAATAAACAGGTGGTCACCATACCTACACTTATCCATGCACTGCCGGACCGGACCAAAATTGTCTACGTCATCAATATGGCAAGGCCAACACCATCAACAGGCGTTGATGTGAATGCAAGCGAGGAAGTGCTCAAAAGCGAGTCTACGCTGGAGCTCAAGATACAGGATATGCTTGAAGCCATCGAAAAATTCATTACTGAAGGAAAAAAACCCTACGCCATAGAATTAGGCAACGAATTATATTTCGGCAATATCGAGAGCGGCATTTATCAAATTGTCGAAGACAATGGGGTATTCTATTCAGGATGGGATAAGACAAACAACCGCCCCTATGCATCTTCCTCAAAAAGGGATGCTACAGAAATTTCAGCGCTTTTTTATCTAAGACAGGCGAAAGAAGTAGTGAAGCAAATCAGGGCCGCATATCCGGATATAAAGTTCGCTTTGACAACTTCAAAAAGTGGAAACGGCAACTCGGCCAGGGATCGGTGGAACAATACAGTGTTTGAACAATTAGGTACCAATACGGAATTTGCATTGCTGAAAAATGAAATCCATGCCGTCACACAGCATCACTACCTCAATGATAAATACGGGATACAAAATCCAATCGGCGATGCTGAATCATCCAAAGCAGCCATTGCAGAAGGTATCCGCTACCCTGTCGAAACACAGGCTGATTACGATATGGTGCCAGAACACTATAAAATCTGGTATACCGAATACGGAGAGGTGAAGGGCATCGCAGAAGAAACCTGGGCAGATGCTGTGCGCTATGCTGCCCTGACATACAGCTGGCTTGCAAGGGGCGAAAAAGTGGATCAGCTGGACTTTCACCATCTAACGGACAATACTGTGATCAGGGTCGGTTCTCCCATGCGCCTGGCACCTGTTGGGATTGCGGCAAAACTCTTCATGTCGGCTGCTGCGGAAATGTCAGAGATGCAGCAGATCCATTTTGATATCAACCCGGTTTCGGTCGATGGCGTTTTCTCGCTCTATGGGTATAAATTCAAAAACGACAAAAGGGAAGCATTGTTGATCATGAACCTGAGTGACCAGGATATCGAACAGGTCTCACTAGATCAGCTGTTCGGTTATTCGGGAGAGAGAGAATTGACGCAGTATCACTCCGAGGCGCCCTGGATCTCCGGAGTTGCCCTTGGGGATTCGAATATTTCTTTTAATGAAGGGCCAGTAGATTCAACATTTCCCTGCCCCAAATTTTCAATCACGCTGATCGAGGCCCGGAATGAGTTGGTGAGCCTATACGACGTTTGGATACAGCATGTCACCGTTTTTCCAAACCCGGTATTGGATTTTATCACTGTTCAATCCCACGCTGCTGTGAAAGACATTTCAATTTACAATATGCACGGATCCCAGGTACTGCATTCAGGAAATGTGCAAAACCGATATAATTTAAGTAATTTAAATCCTGGGATTTATATCTGTATCATTGATACCAATCAAGGAACAACCATCAAAAAACTGATCAAAAGATAAGGGGTATTCACTTTTACAAAAGCATGAATGAGCCAGGTCGATTTATAACGGGCACATTCAACCTGTATATTATGATCTCCATAACCATTTAAACATCAAACTTGAAAACATGAAACATTTAGCATCTTTTTTATTTGTCATATCAACAGCAGTCTTATTGATCGCATGGCTGCCTGCGAAAAGCGGGAAAGAAACGAACCGGGATAAAAACACCATCGTAATGCTGAAATTCAAGGCCCAGCCTGAAAAGGGCGCCCAAACCGTGACGGAACTGACCCAACTCATCGAAAACGTAAAGGAAGAGCCCAATTTTGTATCCATCAAAATGCATATCGACCCCAATGACGATACAAACATCATGCTCTATGAAGAATGGGAGGATGTGAACTACTACAATGGGGAGCACATGAACACTGACCATATCAAGGCGTTCATGGGAAATTCCAGGAACTTCCTCACCGGCCCACCGGACATCACATTCTGGAAAGTGGAGAAAGTATTTCAATAGGTACATGGCCTGCACCCTGTCACCCCGAAAGCTTCGAGTATATGCAAAAGGCAAATCTTTTATTTCTTTTTCTTTTCTGTTGTGCATCCATCTGTCATGCACAATCCGGTTTATATGACTATCAAAAGGACATTGACCGGGCGGCTGTCGTCGTGCAGCGCCAGGAAACGGACTCTTTGACCATATTTGAGAAGATCGTCATTGATGGGTATGAATCACGGATCCCGTTTTACTTTTACTCCAATAAAAGGAAGGAAAACCCTCCCTGTGTCATCCTCATGCATGGCCTGACAGACTCTAAAGAGGATTGGGTCTACCCCTCGGAACCGTACCTGGAATGGAGCAAGAATACGACTGCGATCAAAGATTCATTGCTTGCGCTTGGTTACCAGGTCCTCATCCCGGATGCCATGTTCCACGGCGAGCGCAGTTATGAACTTGACTTCAGGTCCCCGTATTTATTGGTCCCGTCCATCTCCCGAAATGAGAAGGACAGCAAGCTGTTTGAACACATGATGACATCCACCGTCAAGGATCTCAGGATCCTCATGGATTATGTGCAGGGACGAGAATTTCATCCAAGCCGCTCTTTCAGCATCATTGGCTACAGCATGGGCGGCAACCTCGGCATCCTGCTCGGCGTTTTCGACCCGCGCATTACCAGTGTCGTTGCCTGTGTCCCGGGAGTAAATCTGCCGAAAAAGGAATTGGAAGGTTTCGCCTGGTCGGAAGAAGTGGTCAAGGGGCAAACGGATATCACCCCGATGACATATGCCCGGTCACTTGAGACCCCGGTCATGCTGCTCATGGGGAACAGCGACTTCTTCACCCCAATGGATGAGGCATCTGCATTTTTTGAAGCGGTCCCGGTTAAAGAAAAAGAAATCAAATTCTTTGAATCCGGGCATATCCTTCCGGATGCATACAGGATTGATGCGATCCGGTGGATTACCACCCACAATGGTTTCAGATAAGACATGTAAATCAGGGACTAGCACGGGAAATCAGTTTTAAACAAGCAAATCACGGCTGATATGAAACAGGCGAAGGGATCAAAATTGTGGCATCATGGTTCCCGGAATGATTGATGAGAAAGGGATGTATAAGCGAATGCAATCTGTTTACTAGAAGAGTCCGGCACTTAAAAAGATGATTATTTTGATCGCTGGATGTTCCGTCAAATCAAATGAGAATTTGTATCACAAGGGCATAGAAAACCGTCCAGAATACTTATGAAATACGTTATATCAATATGGTTTATCTTTTTTACCATCCTGTCTTTCAGCCAAAACTGGGAAATCCTCAATGCGGATTACACCTATGTGTATGACATCTCGGGCCATGACTCGACACTGTATATCACAGGCAGGAAGGACGGGCATTTCGTTTTTGCATATTCAGATGACGATGCAAGTACGTGGAATGAGGTGGTCCTTGACGGGCAGATCACGGTTGAGCTGGGCATCCCAATCTGTGTCGGTTTCTTCAACGCACAGGAAGGCATCATCGGGATCAAGGGCAACTTTACCCGGGAATACCTCATGACGTCAGACGGCGGGTTGACATGGGAAGCATATACCCCTGAGCTGAGCCCAGGCTGCGGCAATATCCCCCAGCCGTTCAAAATCGTGGTGGTAAATGATTCCACTGCTGTCATTGCACAGTTTCAATCGGGCGATTATCTCATCACCCGGGATAAAGGGGAAACCTGGGATTGTGAAAGCAGCTTCACCACCTCATGGCTACCAAATTTTACCACGATCAACCAAAATATATTCTACAATTTTGATACTGATGCACTCTACAAGTCGAATGACGCGGGGATCTCATGGAACCCGGCTTTGGATGTTGCAGACCTGGCCGCTTATCAAATGCTGGATGAAGAAACCGGTTTTGCAGCAGGCGCGTATTACTCGAACCCCGATGCCAACCCAGTCCTCTACGCCACAACGGATGGGTGGACTTCCTTCGATACCTCTCCCCTCCCCGCATTAAATGACAAGCTGATCAATGCGATCGTACCCATTTCCGCAGATGAACTCTTCCTGGTGGAAACAGAAAACATCCATTATTCTGATGATGGGGGACAAACTGTATCCTTTCACCAGGGCCTGGATTTTGAACCCACTTCGGCAGTAAAAATCGGAGAGGACTGGTATCTGACAGGACGCGGGTTGGCACGGTATGAGGGGGGCGGGGTGATCAACGGCACACAAAACCCGAAACAAGCTGAAACAATACGCATCTTTCCGAATCCGGTGACGCAGCAGGAAATTCATCTGGATACTGATTTTTTTACAGCTTTTGACCTCTACAGCCTTGATGGTTACCTGATTGATCGCGGAGTAATCAGTGAAAACATGATCCGGCTAAAAAAGGTGCCTGCAGGCTTGTACATCCTTCATGTGACAAACCGAACGGAGTCGGTCCGGAATGCGTTGAAAATCATAATAGTAGAGTGAAATGAAGCGCTTTTGCCGCATAAAAATGGGATGCTGCACAACACAACAAGAGATCTGATCCACCACAAAAAGGAATCCAATATGACGAACAGAAAATTCAATATTCAACGTTTGGCAAAGACAGTGGCAATTATATTTGCCGTTTTGTATATGCCTTTCTTTTTCGTTGCAATAGCTATGGCTAACAGGCCACTCCCACTCAGTGACATAATCACTTTTATCCTGATGGGGGTGTACATCATCGGCCTGCTTGCAGGGCTCAAGTGGCCAAAAGTAGGCGCCCTGCTCACTGTGATGTTACCTGTATTTCACATGATCGATGCTTTCCGGTATGGAAATCCGTTTGACGACCCCTCATCTTTGGGAGGCCTGGGATATATCCTGCTCCTTTTTATCCCGGGAATCCTGTATTTCCTTTCCTGGCGTGATCAGGTAAATGAGAAATAGGAGGCACGTTCAGACTCACAATATCCTGAAATTTCAACAGAAGAAGGTTGAACTGTTTATGGCAACCTGATGAAATAATTGAGTGTGTACAAACAGTCTCAAATCATGGAATCTGATTACTTCTATCCTGGAAGAGTATATTTAAACAGATCAATTTTTTTTTGAGATTAATTTGTTGGGCATGTTATGAAAACAGAACCGTTTACTTACCTTTAGCGTTAGTAATTCCGTACATCATGATTAGATCATTCTCCGATTCTGAAACTGAGAAAATATGGCATGGGGAACGATCAAAAAAACTGCCGCACCCGATTCAACATATTGCAAGGAGAAAATTGAGAATGATCAATAACTCCTTAAACATTCAGGATCTGAGGGTTCCACCTGCCAACAGGTTGGAAAAACTGAAAGGTGACCTGAAAGGATATTACAGCATCAGAATAAACGACCAATGGAGAATCATTTTTAAATGGAAAAGAGGAGATGCATTTGAACTTAAAATCGTAGACTACCATGACTAAACTCAAGAATGTTCATCCGGGAGAAGTTTTATTGGAAGAATTTCTCAAGCCATTGGATATTTCTGCCTATCGCCTTTCAAAGGATATCGGGATCCCGCAAACAAGGACAAGTGCGATCATTCATGGGCAAAGGAGGGTAACTGCAGATACAGCTCTAAGATTAGCTAAGTATTTTGGAACTTCAGCAAGATTTTGGCTTGGCTTGCAAAATGACTTTGATATAGAAGAAGAATCAGAAAGATTGAAGCATCAATTGGAAAAAATTGAAGTGATAAACTAAGCCAATGTCCAGTTATCTCTTCATTTGCTACAACTCTTTTGATCCAGATCAGGGATCAGGAACCTGGGCCCATAAATTGGATACAGCCCTGCACTATTCATTTCATTCTGAAAAACCAACATGAATGTATGAACCGAATGCTTCCCATCCTGCTGGTCATCTCATCCTTCAGCCATCCAGTTTGGTCTCAAACCTACACAGACAGCAATAAAATCATCCGGGTCCTCTCTTTCAATATCCTGCACGGTGCCACGACAAAAGGGGATTTTGACCTGGATGCCATTGCACAGGTGATCAAGGATGCCAACCCGGATTTTGTGGCGTTGCAAGAAGTGGATTTCAAGACGAACCGGACCAGGCAAATGGACCTGGCCACAGAACTTGGATGGCGCACTAAAATGGCCGCCATTTTCGGTAAAGCCATGGCGTTTGACGGAGGGGAATACGGCGAAGGGATTCTGACTCGATCCAGCATCCTGCAAAGCAGGAATGTCCCACTGCCATACTCCCCGGGAAATGAACCCAGGGCTGCGCTGGAGATCACCACCGTATTGCCCTCAGGGGACACGATCGCCGTGGTCGGCACGCACCTGGACCACCTCGACGACGAAACGGACCGGGTCATGCAGGCCGGCAAGATCAATGATGTCTTTTCCGGGAACAAATACCCTACCATCCTTGCCGGGGACCTGAATGCGGT
>JARQTN010000152.1:75193-121827 GCA_029976695.1 Lewinellaceae bacterium | reverse complement strand
CCGTTCTGGATCGAAAAGGAAAACCCGCTGCCGCTGCCGCCAAATGCCGTATCCACACTCACGGTCGTCGGGTCGCCGAAGCATGGGGGCTCGATGATTTCCCCAAGTGCAAAGATGATGGGGGGAGGCGCCGTTATATCGAACGAGGTTGTGTCCGTGCAGCCGTTTGCATCTGTAACCGTGATCTGATACAAACCCGCCTGAAGGTTGATGCCAACAGGTGAGGCTGTCACATCCGGATCCCACTGATAGGTGTAGTCCTGGGTGCCGCCCTCGACGGCTACCGTGATCATGCCCAACTGGCTGTTGCAGCCAAGCACCGAACTGGCGGAAGAGTCTACCTGGACGGATAGTGAATCCGGCTCTGTGATCCGGAATGAATCGACAGCCGCACACCCATTTGCATCAGTCAGTGTGACCAGGTAGGTCCCGGCCCCCACATTGGTGATGGAAGTCAATGTGCTGTTATCTTCCCACAGGAATGAGTAGGAGGGGGTGCCGCCGTTTCCGGAAACCGTGACCGCGCCATCTGTTTCGCCAAAGCATGTGATCTGGATGATCGTATCCGGGATGATTTCCAGCGGTGGTGGCGCCGGGATCTCGATTGAGTCGATATAGAAACAGGTACCATCCTGGGAAACCGTGAAGACCTGGAATCCGGCACACAGGCTGTCCAATGTAAAGACCAGTCCGGTATCTGATGCCGGGGAGCCCAACCTGTCCCAATACAGGAAAAAGGGATCATTGGGGTTATCATTATTCACTGGCGTGATCGTCACCCTGCCGTCGCAGATCTCAAAACAGGAGGTGCTGTCTGGTGTATTGAATACTTGTGTGATGGCAGCTGGCTCGATGATCTCAAAACTGTCCACGACAGTTGAATCCAGGGCGTCCGTGACGGTGATATAATACGTGCCAGGGACAAGACCGTCCAGGAACCCCTCAGTCGTGGTCGTATCCGCCGGTGAAGACCAGACATAAGTGACTGGTGCAACCGCATTGAATGTGTCGATCAGGACACTTCCCGTAGAAAAGAGGTCGGGGACAGCTGCACTGTTGCACTGCGGCTGCATGACCGTGATGTCGATGCCGAAGATGTCTTCGCATTCGATCAGGGTGTCGCTGTTCACCTGGCAATGGATACTGCCGTCAAAGACATTGACCCGGTAAACTCCGTCATTCTGGATTTCCACTGTGGGGTTGTTGCTTCCCAATCCGACCCATTCCACCCCGATGGGAGCCATCGGCACCTGTCCATTATACAGGACCGTGATCGTCCCGCCCGCACAGGGTGTGCCATTTATCTGGAAATCGATCAGTTCATCCCCGACGAGTCCTTCCTCATAGTCGAAGATCTCGAACGGGAAGGTCGACGTGCACATGTTTGCGTCCGTCACTGTAAGCGTATAATTTCCGGCATTCAGGTTCTCTATCGCATTGCCATTCGGGTTTCCGGCACCTGCATCGAGCATGTATCCCCCGTTGCCTCCCTGGAAACTGAAGAATGCCGCTCCTGTGGCAAAGACATCCAGGCAATCGTCGTAATGCGTGGAATCCAGTGTGACCATGATCTGGTCGCCCGGTTCAATCCGGAACGGAAGGGTGTCCGACAGACATCCGTTTTCATCAACGATGAGTAAAGAATAGGCCCCCGTATCAAGCGGACTATGATTGAATTGTATTGAGGGCCCACCGGAAACCTCCTCCATATTGTCGGCGTCAAAAATCGTGAAATCATAGTTTCCAAGAGGGAACCCATTTGTCAAACCCAGGATACTCACTTCTCCATCCATATTGCCTGCACAAGTCTCATCCAATGGGAGGATGTCCCCCTCAATCACGACATCTGCCCCGATTGTAAAGCAATAGACGGTATCACACCCGGGTGCATCAGCACGGATCGTCATACAATATTCGCCCGGATCAAGAAGTCCAAAACTGACGGTCCCGTCAGGCATTGTGGGGATATCTGTATTCTGAAGGAAATCGAACCGGTATGTGCCATCCGGAAACGGTGTGGATCCGCTGATGTTCAGGGTGATCGCCCCGTCTTCCGTCCCATTGCATGTCGCATTTGTTGTATTCACAACAGTGATATCGAAGGGATTTTCGTCAAGGGGCTGCATTGATGTCTGCGTGCATCCTCTCGAATCCGTGACTTCAATCATGTAGTTTCCCGGCGGCAGGCTGGGTACGATCGTGAGTGTGCCGGCAGTCAGGATAAAACCCGAGCGTGGAGAAAATTGAGGGTCGTCGATATCAGTGATGATATAGGAATAAGGCGGCGTGCCTTCCTCGATCAGCAGGTTGATCATGCCGTTGGTAAAATCATAGCATGTCGGTGCGGTGCTCGTGATCCCGGAAAGGTCTATCAGGGCCGGGTCCACAACGACCACATACATCTGCTCATTCCCGTCTGAATCCCGTACCGTGATGTCGTAGGTGCCCGGGAAAAAGGTTATAGTCACCTCGGACAAGGCACCGGGAAAGGGGATGTTCGTCCCGTTCGTCGTGGGATCATTCACATCGACATAGTCGTAAAAGTAAGGTCCGGTTCCCCCGAATGCAGATATGGTGACTTCTCCAGGTGTACCGCCACAGGAACTGAGAAAAGCCGAAAGGTTTGTCGTCTGGGCAACGGTTATCGAACAAGGCCCTGTAGTCTCAACAGGAATTTGTCCGTCATCAGCATTGGCAAACTCCAAAGCTGCATTCTGGAAATCCGTGATAACCACATCTGTCGTGGATCCGGGTACATTGATAATTCGAAAGCAGGCTTCAAAAAGGATCGTTCCGTCGGGCAGGCTTTCCCCCTGTGCGATCGGAAAGTTGAAGGCCACCAACGTGATCCCGTTCGGGAAGGCAGTTCCAAAGGTGCTTGGATCGATGGCGGCAGACCCGAAATTCTGGACCCGGATAAACTGCAGGACGGAGGCATCCCAGACAACCCCTAAAGACGCCACGGTAATGCTGTCAAAGTTTTGAACCGTAATCGGGAGGCAAATAGTATCCCCTGGTTCGAGGTTGCCGGGGGAGATGGTATCGCATCCGCTGATACTTACGATCACCGGATCTGCCATGATTTGGGTAACGGCTTCTCCAGCCGCTATGATACCGTCAGATGTAGATGCATGTGCATGGCTTCCGATTGAAAGCAAGCTTGAAACCAGGAAAAGCAGGTATGCACAGGATCTGATTTGCATGTATCTCGTCTTGAATGAATGCACAAATGTATGAGATAATCATTGAATATGATCTTTTCTTCAATTCAATATTTGTCTCAGGCTTATTATTTCAAAAGGCTTCGGATATCACATGAGCAGGAGATGAGACGAAAACTTTAATTCAACGATTTGCAAGGTTTGATATTGCAAAATCATGGCAAACCGCCCTGATTTTTGTGCTTTCCAGGTGATGTTGCCTGATGCCGGTCAAAAACCTTTCCGCCAATGATGACTGAACTGATCCAGTTGCTGCCGAACCTGTAGGGCAGGTAGGCAATCGAGGGAATCGGTTTGGTGATGATCACACTTCCTGTTTTGCCCTTCGTGATGCTTCCGTGGCTATCAATCAATTCCAGGGCTGCAGCAGCGTTCAGGGTTGCTGCATTGATCGCTTCGGCAGGCAACATCTTCAGGGTGATGCAGGCAAGCGAAAGAATAAAGGGCATGCTGCCGGAAGGCGAAGACCCAGGGTTATAGTCACTGGCGAGGGCCACGGGCAGGTCGGCATCGATCATTTTTCGGGCCGGGGGAACAGGAATGCCCAGGAAAAAAGCGGTAGATGGAAGGAGGGTAGGGATCGTTTCGCTGTTTTTCAGGACTTCTATTTCTTCCTCACCGACACATTCCAGATGGTCAACGGAGACCGCCTGGTGTGCAACGCCGATCTGGACGCCCCCCGAAAATGCGAGTTCATTGGCGTGGATCTTGGGTTTTAGCCCGTATTTCTGGCCTGCACGAAGCAGGACCCCGGTTTCTTCGGGGGTGAAGAAACCGACATCGCAAAAGACATCGATATAATCGGCAAGGCCGGATTCCCCGATTTTGGGGAGCATCTCTTCGGTGATCAGCTTGATATATCCTTCCCTGTCATCCTTGTATTCAAGCGGTATTGCATGGGCACCCAGGAAGTTTGCCTTCACCGGGATCTGGGCATGTGCCTTCAGCCGCTTGATGACACGGAGCATTTTCAATTCTCCTTCAACAGTGAGCCCATAGCCGCTTTTGATCTCTATCGCACCTGTACCCATGCGCATGACTTCTTCCAGTCGCGCCTGGGCCTGGGTATAGAGGACATCTTCCGGCACCTGGTTCAATCGCTTGGCAGAATTCAGGATGCCGCCGCCTTTTTTAGCAATTTCTGAGTATGATAACCCCTTGATCCGGTCAACAAACTCTTTTTCCCGGGATTCTGCAAATACCAGGTGGGTGTGCGGATCACAGAAAGTAGGCATTACGGCAGACCCGGTCGCATCGATGACCTGATCCGCTGACTCGGGGGCATGTTCCATTGCGCCATAATCCGAGATTTTACCATCTTCGATCAGCAAAAATGCATTTTCAATCGTGGGCAGGTAGGATAGAGAAGAACCGGGGATTTTTGATAACCCCGGCTCCCTTACCTGTATGAGAAATTGAATATTCCTGATCAATAGTGAATCCATCCCAACTGTATAATTACTGGATCTGCCGAATCGTTCCTTCCATGCCTTTTTGTTTGATCAATCCCAGGATCATCTCTGCATCCACCTCGGTACTGTATAAAGGCGAGAGGACACGGTAGAACGTTTTGCCATTCCGGATTTCTTCCTCAATGTAACAATCTTTCTGGCCGGTTTCTGCAAGTTTTTCCTGAAGTTTCCTTGCATTATCCCGATTTCCGAAGAATCCGAACTGGATCTGGAATGCGGGAACCGCCAGGTTCAATTGCTGGTCACCCTGCGGAGTTGTTGGTTCTGATTTCGTCTTTTGCTCAATTGATTCCTTTTTAGCCCCCGGAACAGGTTGGTTTTCACGTGGAACCTGATCCAGGCTTGCGTCCCCTTCCGGCAGCGCGGTATGATGGTCTCCATTTGCCAGGGCGATCAGATCATTTTTAGAAATATGTCCATGATACTGCCACAGAATTTCACCATTGGTGGCGACAAGGAGGTAGCCGGGTGTGTGTTGCACATTGTAGATCTGCCGGATTGCATTGCCGTCAAATTCGTCCACATTTACAACAGCAGTCTCAAATCTCGTCTCGAGGGCCTTTGCCAGCTCGACATCATTTTCGATCATCTGCCTTTGTTCCGCACATTTCGTGCAGTCGTCAGAAACGAAATAGATCAGCAGTGCTTTCTTTGTATCAAAGGCCTTTTTCCTTGCTTCGATATATGGATGATCGAAGATCCCGCCCGGTAATTTCCATTGTGTGTTTGCCCGGGCCAGTACAGAGAGGCCGAGCATCAAGACCAGAATTCCATGTTTCATTTTCAGAAATATTTATTAAAAATTAATGTAATCTGTAAGTCTATGTTTTATAGTGTTTTAGTTTGAACAAATTCTATACCAAAAAAAAATATATACCTTCACCGGCAGATCATAAACCATGCAATAATGAATCAGATCAAAGCTTGCATAAAAGGCGTCCACGGATACGTACCGGAAGACGTACTGACGAATGCTGACCTAGAGAAAATAGTGGATACACACGACGAATGGATCAGGACAAGGACGGGTATCCAGGAGAGAAGAATTCTCCGTGACCCGAACAAGGCCACATCCGATATGGGTGTCGAAGCGGTGAAGGGATTGATGGAGAAATGCAACTTCGGCCCTGATGAAATTGACCTCCTCATCTGTGCGACTGTAACCCCTGACATGGTATTTCCGGATACTGCAACGACGATCCTGTACAAGATCGGAGCCACGAACGCATTTGGATTCGATATCAATGCGGCCTGTTCCGGTTTTCTGTTTACCATGACCACGGCATCGCAGTTTATCATGAGCGGGGCATTCAAGAAGGTGGTGGTTGTGGGTGCAGACCTCATGACCCGGATCACGGATTATGAGGACAGGGCGACCTGTATCCTGTTTGGCGATGCCGCCGGGGCTGTCCTGCTGGAACCCAATGAAGGATCGGCGGGATTAATCGATTCCTACTTGCGGAGTGACGGCTCAGGGAAGGAATACCTGCACATGAAAGCGGGGGGGACGCTTCGTCCCGCATCGGAGGAAACGGTGAGGAACCGGGAGCATTTTGTATACCAGGAGGGAAGGCCTGTATTCAAATCGGCCGTCAAGGGAATGGCAGGAGCCGTGGATACGGTGATGGAGCGAAACGGCCTGCAGGGAGACGATATTTCCTGGATCGCGCCTCACCAGGCAAACCTCAGGATCATTCAGGCTGTGGCAGATCATGCGCATGTGCCCATGGAAAAGGTGATGGTCAATATCCAGAAATACGGAAACACCACATCGGCAACGATCCCGCTTTGCCTTTGGGAGTGGGAAGACAAGCTGCACAAGGGGGATCTCATCATCATGACTGCTTTTGGTGGGGGGTATACGTACGGTGCAAGCTTATGGGAATGGGGATATTAGTCTTATATTTGTCGCACAGTACACAAATCTTTTAATCCTACTATATCCATCTACATGGCGACAACCTCAGATATCAGGAATGGCCTCTGCATTGAGTATAACAATGACATTTATTACGTTGTGGAGTTCCAGCACGTCAAGCCCGGAAAGGGGAATGCATTTGTCAGGACCAAGCTGAAAAGCCTGACAACGGGAAAAGTCATTGACAACACATTTCCAGCCGGACACAAGATCAATGATGTACGTGTTGAACGCCGGAAATACCAATACCTGTACAATGATGACATGGGCTACCATTTCATGAATAATGAGACCTTCGAGCAGGTCCATATCAGTGGTGACATGATTGAGAACAAGGAGCTGATGAAGGAGGGGCTTGAAGTCGAAATCCTTGTGCATGCGGATACGGAAACGCCGCTCTCAGTTGAATTGCCACAATATGTTATCTTGGAGGTGACGTATACCGAGCCGGGCATCAAGGGCGATACAGCGACAAACACCCTGAAGCCGGCGACAATGGAAACAGGTGCGGAAGTACGTGTGCCATTGTTTATCGAGCAAGGTGAAAAAATCAAGGTTGACACGAAGACCAGTACTTATGTCGAGCGAGCAAAATAAACAATCAATGACAGTCAAGGAGATCCAGGATCTGATGCGACTTGTGAAAAAACTTGAGTTGTCTGAATTCAAAATGAAGGACGGCAATTTTCAATTGTCTATCAGGTCGAAGCATTTTGATTATGCCCAGGCCTCAAAGATGGCTCCGCCCCAGGTGGTGCAGGTTCCTGCAACACCGATTCAGCCAGCCACACAGGGGCCTGCTGCCCAGGTGCCGGAGCCTGCCGGCGAACAAAAGGCGCCACTTGCAAAAGGTCAGAAAGAGGAAGAGAAAAAGGAGGATGAAACCGGGTATGTCGAGGTTAAGTCGCCGATCGTCGGCACCTTTTACAGGTCTCCTTCTCCAGACAAGCCAGTTTACGTGAAGGTCGGGGATACGATTGAAGTTGGAACCGTTGTCTGCATCGTGGAGGCCATGAAACTCTTTAACGAGATTGAATCTGAAGTGGCAGGCAAGATTGTCAAAGTGGTTGTGGAAGATGCCTCACCGGTAGAATATGACCAGGTTCTTTTCCTCGTGGACCCGAATGGATAGTTCCGGTGACTTCCGGACCTCGCTTTTCATCAAATGAAAAACCATGTTTCAGAAAATACTGATCGCAAACCGGGGTGAGATCGCTTTGCGGGTCATCCGTACCTGCAAGGAAATGGGGATTCAGACAGTTGCCGTGTATTCCACTGCAGATGCAAACAGCCTGCATGTCCGGTTTGCCGATGAAGCTGTATGTATCGGCCCGCCCAAATCGAGTGAATCATATCTGAGCATTCCGCGGATCATGGCTGCAGTTGAAATTACGAATGCAGATGCCATCCACCCGGGTTATGGTTTTCTCGCTGAAAATGCAGACTTTGCCGAGGTTTGCAAGGAATATGGTGTGAAGTTTATCGGCCCGACACCGGACCAGATCCGGAAAATGGGGGACAAGATCACAGCCAAAGAAACCATGATCAAAGCCGGGGTGCCTGTCATTCCAGGATCGGATGGTTTGGTCAAGAATGTGAAGTCCGGTCTCAAGATTGCAAAGGACATCGGTTACCCGATCATTCTCAAGGCGACAGCAGGCGGAGGTGGCAAAGGGATGCGCATCGTCTGGAAAGAAGAGGATTTTGAAGAGAACTGGAATACAGCCAGGCGCGAGTCGAAGGCTGCCTTCGGGAATGACGGCATTTATATCGAAAAATTCCTGGAGGAGCCAAGGCATATCGAGATCCAGGTGATCGGTGACCAGAAGGGCAATGTCGTACACCTGTCTGAGCGTGAATGTTCGATACAACGCAGGCATCAAAAACTCCTTGAAGAATCCCCTTCACCGTTTGTAAACGACACACTGAGGAAAAAGATGGGCCGGGCTGCGATCAAGGCAGGAAAAGCGATCAAATATGAAGGTGTGGGTACGGTGGAGTTCCTTGTGGACAAGCACAAGAATTTCTACTTCATGGAGATGAATACACGGATCCAGGTCGAACATTGCGTGACGGAGGAAGTCATCGATCATGACCTCATCAAGGAACAGATCAAGGTAGCGGCCGGGATCCCGATCAAAGGAAAGAGCTATTATCCCACGATGCATGCCATTGAGTGCCGCATCAACGCAGAGGATCCGTTCAATGATTTCAGGCCAAGCCCGGGCAGGATCCAGTCTTTTCACAGCCCCAAAGGGCATGGCGTCCGGGTGGATACACACGTTTATGCCGGATATACAATACCGCCCTATTACGACAGCATGATCGCAAAACTGATCACCAAAGCCCAGACAAGGGAAGAATGTATCCGTAAAATGGCTCGTGCACTGGATGAGTTTATCGTTGAAGGGGTAAATACAACCGTGCCGTTCCACCAGAAACTCATGCAGGATGAACGATTCCTGAAAGGGGATTTCAATACCGGGTTCATGAATGATTTTAAAATGACTGAAGAATAGTCCGGCCAAGTCAATCGTTCAGTGTCTGGAACGGACTCCTAACGCATGCAAGGATTCAGAAAACTTCTTCGGTACCTGTGGCCATACCGTAAATATGTGCTGCTGAATGTCATCAGCAATATCCTGATGGCGCTGTTCATGGTTTTCAGCATCCCTGCACTCATCCCTTTTTTCCAGATCCTCTTTGACCGTGAACCCCCTGTTATTGCAAAGCCGGAATTTTCGATCGGAAACCTGGACGAGGTCATTCAGTATGAATTTGCGCAGATGATGCTCACGCACACAAAAACCGAGGCATTGGGCATGGTCTGTCTCCTGATCATTTCCCTGTTTTTCTTCAAAAACCTGTTTCGCTACCTGTCGCTCTTTTTTATGGCCATTGTGCGTACAAGCATTGTCCGGGATGTAAGAGCGCAATTGTTCAGGAAATACCTTGACCTTCCCTTTTCATTTTTCAGCGGAGAGCGGAAAGGGGACCTGATCGCCCGCATTACGACAGACATTTACGAAATTGAATCAAGTATCCTGAATGTGCTGGAAAAAACCGTGAAGGATCCTATCGTGATCATCGGGAGTGTTGCATTCATGGTATACATCAGTCCCCAACTCACCGTCTTTGTTTTCGTGCTGATCCTCTTTACCGTCTTCATCATCGGCGGGATTTCGAGGACCCTGAAAAGGCAGTCACGGATCGTGCAGTCAAAACTGGGAAACCTGATCAGCATCATTGAGGAAAGCCTTTCCGGGATGCGCATCATCAAGGGATTCAATGCAGAGGCGGACCAGTCCGTAAAATTCGACCTCGAAAACGATGCTTACCGGTCCTTGCTCAACCGGATCATCTGGAGGCGGGACCTGTCATCTCCGCTGTCCGAATTTTTGGGAATCGCAATCGTTGTGATCCTGCTTTGGTACGGCGGTCAGCTCGTTTTCAAGGGAAATATCCAGTCAGAGATCTTCCTGGTTTTCCTGTTTGCCTTTTACAACGTGATCGGCCCGGCAAAATCTTTCAGCTCAGCTTATTTCCATATCCAGAAGGGGCTTGCCGCCGTTGAGCGGGTAAACCATATCCTGATGGTCCAAAACCATATTGAGGACACGGAAGGCGCTGTTCCGATGTCTGATTTTGACAGAAGCATCACGTTTCATGATGTCTCGTTCAAGTATCCGGAAAATGAGGAGCACGTCCTGAAGCATATCGACCTTGAGATCCCCAAAGGAAGGATCTATGCTCTTGTGGGTGCTTCGGGAGCCGGAAAATCGACCCTGGTGGATCTGCTGCCCCGTTTCCACGATGTACTTTCCGGTGCGATCAGGATTGACGGTGTGGATATCCGGGATATCAAGATCCGGGACCTCAGGCAGATGATGGGGATTGTGTCCCAGGAGGCAATTCTCTTCAATGACACGATCGAGCATAATATCCGATTTGGCACCCCTGATGCAACACACGAGCAAATCGTGCAGGCTGCCCGATATGCAAACGCCCATGCGTTTATCGAAGAAACTGAACATGGCTACCAGACCCTGATCGGTGACCGGGGAAGCAAACTGAGCGGAGGTCAGCGGCAACGGCTGACGATCGCCAGGGCCTTGCTGAAAAACCCGCCCATCCTGATCCTGGACGAAGCGACAGCCTCCCTTGATTCAGAATCCGAGGTCCTGGTCCAGCAGGCCCTCCAGAAAGTGATGAAAGGCAGGACTTCAATTGTCATCGCGCACCGGCTTTCGACGATCCAGAATGCAGATATGATCGTCGTGCTGAAAAACGGCGAGATCGTGGAAAAAGGGACGCATGAGGAACTGCTGCATGCTGACGGAGAATACCACAAATTTGTAAGTTTACAGGCTTTCTGATAACTTGCCGTGATTTAAAAACGGATACCTTGAAGCCGATCTTCCGATTCTTCATCTTCTGGTTTTTATATGCCCTTGTGCCGCATCTGATTGCCCAGACATCGATAACAGGCATGGCGTTCCCGGCGATCGGGGATACCCTGCTCATCGCAACAGACAGGCTTCCCTACCAGATCATCATTGGAGAGCCGGGCCCCGCACGGTTATGGGATTTTACGAGTTTAAAGGCTCCGTTTGCCCAAAGGACGCTGATCGTTCCGTTTACCAACCGCTCATCCATCCCTGAGCTGGACGAGGCTGAAGCTGTGGTTGCCGGGTTTGGCGAAGAAGAGGTGTTTGTTCGTTTTACTGCGGATGAGGTACTCGAGGTTGGGCGCAAGATTCCCCATCCGATGGACGAAAGCATCACAATCAACGGGTACTACATGAAGCCCAGGGTCCTGTTTCAAAAGTTGCAGTACCTGGACAAGGCAGAGGCGGAGCATATCCTCGTGGCGCCTTTTCACGCATTGCCGGAGGCGGCCAGAAACCCTGTAGAGCGTACAAGGCGAATGCCAGGGGAAATCCGGTTTGTCCGGATTATCCGGGAGGAACGGCATGCAGATGCCTGGGGCGCCCTGCGTATCTCATCGTTCGGCAGGTACAATGTGCTCAGGCAAAAAGTTGTAGAGGAGATCTCTTATGGCTATGAAGTGAAGGATGATGCGGGCAATTGGGTTGCCGTCAAACCATCCAACATGAATTTGCCCACCCTGTTGCCCGAAAAACGTGAGTATTACATTTTCTGGAGCGATGAGCTCAGGCAACCGCCTGCAATCGTTTTCATGGAGCAGCCGGGACTTCCACGCGTCCATAAAATCATGTACAAGCCACTTCCCTTTAACTCCAGGGTTGTGGATGCATTGCCCAATGGTGCAGAGGTGATTGCATATCCGAATCCGACTTTCGATTTTGTCCGATTCGACTTTATGAACTTGCCAGACGGGAATTATTTTGTGGATATTTATAACATCCTGGGCATGCAGATCCGCTCGTTTGAAGTGGATGTGGATGGATATACCACCTCGGAGTTTGACCTTTCTGACCTGAAGAAGGGGACATATATCTACCGGATCAGAAATGAGCAAAACCGGACCATCACAAGCAAGCGGCTGATCATTATTCAGCCGTGATCGCCGGTCAACTGTTTATGTTTTCAATAATTATTCATTCTACCATGCAACTTCGTCAGCACTCAGGCGGTCTCTATGATATGTTTGGTTGTTCGCAGAATGAAGGTTCTGCGGTCAAAGGTGGTCCTGAGGGACCACTTTTTATATGTCGTACAATCAGGTTGCATCGGCATGGCTAATTTTCCTTTTCCTGATCTTCCCCCGAGTCCCCTTCACAGGATCCAGGTCCCGTTTGAAGGAGGGACTGGCTGTGATGTATACATCAAGAGGGACGACCTGCTGGGATCACCGCTGCAGGGAAACAAATTCCGGAAACTGAAGTATAACCTCCTGCATGCCATTGAGCAGGGGTTTCGCGAAATCGTGAGTTTCGGGGGTGCATATTCCAATCATGTGCACGCACTATCATTTATTCCCCGATTGACGGGCCTGTCTGTCACTTGTTATATCAGGGGTGAGATAGATGATCCTGATAATCCGACCTTGCGCTTTGCGCGGGAGAAAGGCATCCGCCTGATCCCGGTCACGAGGCAATCTTACAGGTTGCGGAATGACGCTGCTTTTCAGGAAGCATTGATGCGGAAACATCCGAAGGGTTTCCTGGTCCCGGAAGGGGGCACAAACGCCTATGCCCTGGAGGGGGTTGCAGAATGCGCAAATGAAATTTCGGCTCAATTGGGTGCTGACCCTTTCCTGTGCATTGTCCCAGTTGGGTCCGGGGGCACAATGGCAGGCCTGATCAGGGGCTTTGGGTCTAACGTGAGGGTGATTGGGGTTCCTGCATTTGCGGGTGTGCAAGCCATGCAGGAAATCCAGCAGCGCATGGAAAATATGGCCGGGGATGTATCGAGGAACTGGGAGCTGGATGGCCGGTTTCACTTCGGCGGGTTTGCCCGGATGACACCTGAGTTATTCGACTTGATCCTGGCATTCCATCAGGAAACGGGAATCCTCCTGGATCCGGTGTACACATGCAAAATGATCGCGGCATTCCGGGATCGGTGGTCAAGGGGGGATATTGAATCGAGTGCGGATATTGTGTTGATCCATACAGGCGGCATCCAGGGCTGGGGTGGTTTCCGTCAAAGGTTTGGCGAGAAATATGATACAGGTCAATTGCCCGTCATGTAGTCTCCATTTTCATTCTTCTTCTTCGGAAAGTTGGGCCAATTTGATACAGCCTTCTATCGCAGGTGCAAAATAGGCATGCTCAAGCTTCAGCACTTTCCTGGCAATGTCAGATGGCGTGTCATCCGGATCGATCGGGGTGCGCCGCTGGAGGACGATAGCGCCCTCATCATAACGCTCATTTACAAAATGGATGGTCATCCCCGACTCCTTGTCCCCGGCAGCTTTTACAGCCTCATGCACGTGCATCCCGTACATTCCTTTGCCTCCGTATTTTGGCAGGAGGGCAGGGTGGATATTCACGATGCGATGCGGATACCTCCTGATCAGATATTTTGGTACGAGGAGCAGGAACCCAGCAAGGGCAATGAAATCTATCCTGAATTCCTCCAGGAGGCTCATCACCAGGTCTTCATCTGCGAATGCTGCCTTTCTGATTACCCTGGAGGGGATGCCCGCACGTTCGGCAATATCGAGGACCCCGGCACCCTCGCGGTTCGAGATGACAAGGGCCACCTCGATCGCGGGATGGTCCTTAAAATATTCGATGATGCGGGCGGCATTGGAGCCGGTGCCCGAGGCAAAGATCGCAATGCGGGTTGGAAGGTGACGGTAAGCCATGGTCAGTTCAGTGCATTGAATTTACTTGCCGAGGACGGGTTGATCTGGCGCATCATGCTTTTTACTTCCTGTTTTTGCGTCCGGCTGGCATTTTTGAATATCTCGACGATTTCGTCAGCTTTCGTATTGGAAAAGACCTGAAGTGCGATGGTGTTCGGATAGGCGCGGTTTGCCTCCTGTATGGAACTCAAGGCGACCAGCATATTGCTCATCCCGAGATCCGGGTCCTCATGCATCACGTCAAGGGACTGGATATGGTATTGGTAGAGGGCTTCCCGGTACGGCTTGAGCCTGGAGTTCAGCAGGTTTTCAAGCAGCCAGTACCTGTTTGTTTTCCTGCCGTTTGCAGCCCATCCCCGGTCTGTTTCGACAATGTTGGGCGGGATTGTACTGATGATATTTTGTGCAGTTTCAAAATGGGCGTCCCCGCCAAGCGGCTCAAAGGTGTCATAATCCATCCCCAGGATCATGTAGATATAGAATGTGATCGTTGAGCTCAGGTTGTCCTGAAAACTGAAACGGCTGTCCTCAAGTTGCTGAAACTGGACGTAGCGAAACGTAAAATCCCTGTCACGGTGCGTAAAGACAGGGGTTTTATAATCACTCCCATAGACAGGGCGCAGCGACTGGATCGCGAGATCTGCCTTGAAAGTATTGTCATTCAGTTCTTCCAGGATATTGATCGAGAAGCTGCACTCAATGCGCTCATGGTCCTCAAACGCATCATTGGTCCAGCGCTGGTTGTTGATAAAATCAATCAGATCGCCCTCAAGACTTTTAAAAATCGCCGGATCAGCAGCTTGCAGCCGCGGGTATGTAATTTCAACGGTCGCTTTTAGTTCCTGTGCTTGTGAGCCGGATATCATGAAGCAAACCAGGGAAAGAACCAAAAAGAAGTGTTTCATCTGCTATTTGTTTTTAGACAGGTCAAGGACTGCATCCGCAATATCCTTCGCGACGGCTTTCTTAGACTTTAACTCAAACTCAACTACCTTATTGTCCGGGAATATAAATGAAACCTTGTTCGTGTCATGCTTAAATCCGGCTCCAGCATCCACTAATGAGTTTAACACAATGAAATCGAAATTTTTTGTCCGGAGCTTTATTCGCGCATTTTCGATCTCATTATCCGTTTCCATGGCGAAACCGATGAGGATCTGGCCAGGCTGTTTTGATGACCCGATGGTTTTCGCAATATCCCTGGTGCGCTTGAGTTCAATGTTTTGTCCTTCTCCTGTTTTCTTGATCTTTTTTTCCGAATAGTGAACTGGCGTGAAGTCTGCAACAGCCGCTGCTAAAACCGTGATGTCAGCCTGTGCGTTCGCCCGGGTCGTTTCCAGGAACATTTCCTCAGCAGTGCCCACATGGACCACACGAACCTCAGGATGGTCTGGCCTGAGGTGGGATGGTCCGAGGACGAGCGTCACTTCAGCACCCCGGTTGGCGAATTCATCTGCGAGTTGGATGCCCATCTTACCGGAAGAGTGGTTTCCGATGAAGCGTACCGGATCAATCGGTTCATAGGTGGGGCCTGCATTTACCGTGACCTTTTTATGCTTGAAATCATGTTTCCCGAAGATCCCGGAAGCAAGATAAGTGATGATGTCTTCCGGTTCGGCCATCCTGCCATCACCGATCAGGCCGCTTGCCAACTCCCCGTGTCCAACTGGTATGATGTGATTTCCATATTTTCGAAGTGTCTCCACATTTGCCAGGGTAGAGGGATGCTTCCACATATCCAGATCCATGGCAGGAGCGAAATAAACCGGGCATTTTGCTGAAAGGTAAGTTGCGACCAGCATGGAATCGCAGATCCCGTTTGCGCATTTGGCAATGGTCGATGCGGTTGCCGGGGCGATCAACATCAAATCTCCCCACAGGCCCAGTTCAACATGGCTGTTCCAGGATTGGTCGTCGATGATCTCTGTGAAAACCCGGTTTTTGGAAAGCGTGGAGAAAGTAAGGGGAGAAACAAATTCGGTTGCTGCCGGCGTCATGATCACGTTCACCTCGGCACCTTGCCGGATCAGCAGCCTGGTCAGGAATACGGCCTTGTAAGCTGCGATACTCCCCGTAACGCCCAGGATGATTTTCTTTTCTGCAAATAGACCATTCATTGGTCAATGTAGTGGAATGATAGGATTATTCCTCAATCTCCTCGTCGGCTGTCCGGTCGAGATACTTGAACTCGAGTTCACCATGCAGAAATTCCTGCGTCGCAATCAGGGTTGGATTCGGCAAACGCTCATAAAACTTGCTGATTTCGATCTGCTCCTTGTTTTCATGGACCTCCTCGATTGCTTCTGCGGAAGTTGCAAATTCTTCGAGCTTTCCATGCAGTTCTTCTTTCAGGTCATTGCTGAGCTGATGTGCACGTTTCTCGATGATCGCCAATACCTCGTAAATGTTGGTCGCCTTGTTTGCAAGTCCCTGGATGTCCCTGGCCTGCACATTCGGGTCGATACCCTGAACCTTAGTTTTGATATCTGTCATCTCTCATTGATTTAAGCTGCTTCTGAATATCTTCTTTATAGTTCTCCGCCTGTTTCATAAAATCCGAACGGGCATGCCTGTTCCGAAAGCTTTCAAATTTCTCAAGGGCATCTCGGTACCGTTCTTCCCGGCGTTCAAAAATACTATTCTCTGCGTACAAATATGATGCCTTGAAAATGGAAAACCTGATTTCGGCAGCACGGTCAGTTTCCGGGAAATCTTCAAGCGTGTTTTCAAATGCTGTCATTGCTGCCTCGTATTGCTGCAAATCCAGGTAGAGCTTTCCCTGGGTGAATGACTTCTGCTCAAGTTTCTGGCGCATTTCATCAATCAGGTCATTCGCTTCCTGCACCCGCTCACTGTCCGGATACCTGTTGACAAACTCCTGGAACCCTTCTATAGCATCGAGAGTCGGTTGCTGATCAAGCCTGAATCCTGGTGAGAGCTGGTAATTTGAGAAGGCAGCCATGTAATCCGCCTCCTCCCTGTACTGGCTGTAGGCAAACGTATTTGAGAAGTTGGTGAAATAGTGGCTTGCCAATTGATACTGCCTCAGGTAATAATGCGTGTATGCATAGTAAAAGAAAAGCTTTTCCGCATCCCGGGTTCCGCGGTATTGATTGAGGATCAGTTCAAAAAGTGTCTGGGCCCGGAGGTATTCCTCATTATCGTAAAATTCGATGCTTTTCTCAAGGATCAGCTTCGGGTCGTTGCTTAGCCGGATGCGCTCGAATTCACTCTTGCAGGATGTGCTTAAAGTGATGAGTATCAGTGCATAAAATATGATTCGGATCATTCCGTTTTTCATAAGGGGGCAAAAATACGGTTTTTGAGCAAATATAGATGCGTCCCTTTTACGAACGGGAGGAGGATCTTTTTCGTACTCAAAGCTACTTTAAATCGCGTCGTCAACAGGATAGACGGAACCTGAAGCTTTGGTGGTTTGGATACGGTGTATGGCATCCGCGATCTTGCGGTCATTGGACAGCCGCGCGATCTTGTTTTGGCCTCCCAGCCGCCCTTCTGATTTCATGTATTTCCTGAATGTCCCCAAAGGAACCGGGAATACCTTTAGTGGCCGAAGGATGCCTCCTTTGATCAAATCCTTGTAATAGATGTTTTGCTTTACCATTTCACGGTCCAGTGCCTGTTCAAAGCGTTCCAGGTTTTTGGGAGGATGGGCAAATTCGATGATCCATTCATGATATGGGAGGGAATCGCCTCCCGGGTTCACCTGGGGGGCAACCGTGAATTCTGAAACCTGGCACTTCTGGTCCGAAACAGCAGCGTGCATAGCTCTTTCGACCTCACTGCCGATGACGTGCTCACCAAATGCACTGATGAAATGTTTGGTCCTGCCGGTAACCCGGACACGGTAAGGGCTTTTCGATACAAATTCAATGGTGTCGCCGATGTTATACCCCCAAAGCCCGGCATTGCTGTTGATGATGATCGCGTAGTTCACTCCGAGTTCAATCTCGCTCAGCCTGAGCCGGGTCGGATTCGGGTTGAAGATCTCCTCAGCAGGAATGAATTCATAGAAGATACCTGAATTCGTTACAAGGAGCAGGCCGTTATGGGGCCATTGGTCCTGGTATGCGATAAATCCTTCCGAGGCAGGATATGTTTCCAGGGTATCGATGCCTTCTCCTGTGAGTTCCTCAAGCCTGTCCTGGTAGGGCTCAAAATTGACCCCGCCATAGACAAAAAGGGAGTAATTCGGAAAGATCTCCCTGATCGTTTTTGCCCCGCTTTTCTCAATCAGCTTTTCATAATACATCTGGACCCATGGAGGGATGCCACTGATCAGGCGCATGTCCTCGGTTAATGTCTCATTGACGATCGTATTGACTTTTTGCTCCCAGTCATCAATGCAGTTGGTCTGGTATGTCGGCATTTGGTTTGGCCTCAACCAGTTGGGTACCCAGTGATTTATGATTCCCGACAGACGCCCAACAGGCATTTCATTCATTTTTTCAAGCCGTGGCGAACCCGAGAGAAAGATCATCTTCCCCTCAAAGAATGCACCATTCCCGGTCTGCGAAAAATAATTGAACAGGGCGTTGCGTGCACTTTCCACATGATTCGGGATACTGTCCCCGGTGATGGGAATATATTTCACTCCCGAGGTGGTGCCGGATGTTTTTGCCAGGTATTTGGGCCTGCCCGGCCAAAGGACATCCTTGTCTCCTTCAAGGATCATATCAATGTATGGCCTGAATGCCTCGTAGTCCCTGATGGCCACGGCCTTTTTAAAACTCTCGTAGTCTGAAACCTGGTCAAAACCATGGTACTTGCCAAATGCTGTCTTCTTTCCGGCCTTGATAAGCGTTTTCAGGATTTGATCCTGGTGTTTTACTGCGAGAAATGAGTTTTTTCGGATGGATTTTGCAATGCGATTTGCAAAAGGTTTGAGGAGCCTGGCTTTTAATCCCATGGCTCAAAAATAGAGAATTCAGCACACTCCTCAGAGCGGTCATCGCTAGTCGATCCGGAGATCCTCGATTTTGATCCCGGGATAATCATCAGGATTAAACTGGAAAGTGGCAGGTGGTTGCGCCCTGAGGTACTGGAGGGTCTGAAGTCTCAAAATATAGCTGGAACCATCTTTGCCAAAGGTCTTGATGGAATTAACTTCAAGAGCTTTTTTGTCGATTTGCATCCTGACCTTTGCATATTCAGCGCTTTCTTCCAGGGGCTTGAATTCAATCCAGTATTCTCCCGGATCTGTCGTCATTTGATCCGGGAGCAGGGAAAATACAAACTCATCTGAAGCATAAATGCGGATAAAATCGACTGGCGTCTTCCAGCCCCCTTCAGCATCGGCTTTGTACAGGCTGACCGTATTTTCGGGCTTGAAATAGACCCATCTTGAATCAGTGTTTGCGATCATCAGATATTCACCTAGATCAAGCCTGAACTGATCTCCCTGCTGGATGATCTTGCCCTCCTGGACCACGGATTTTTCTCCGGGATACTCGATTTCGAGGGTGAATTGCGCAGAATACGCCGCGTTGTTTTCCAGTTTTTCTGCAATGCGGTCCAGGATCTTCCTGGCTTCGGGATCACTTTCTTCTGCCGAGGTATACTGGCTCCATACGGAAGGTATTCCGGATACCAGCAGAAAAAGGAGAAGGGTATGGCGTATACGCAAGTGGATCTTCATAATGGCAAAGGTATGGTGATCAGTGCACCGTGTCAGGTGCAGGCCGGTTAAAGTATTGTTAATGGGCTTTGCTCTTGATCTGATCGAAGAAATTGATGACCTCCTCTTCACTGAAGAAGAGTACCTCGCGTGCCTTGCTGCCTTCATTCGGCCCCACGACACCTAACGATTCCAGCTGGTCCATGATCCGTCCTGCCCGGTTATACCCCAATTTGAGCCTGCGCTGGATCATGGAGGTAGATCCGTGTTGGTTTGACACAACCAGTCTGGCCGCATCCACGATCAGTTCATCGAGTTCTCCAAAGGTCAGTCCGTCCCCGCCCATGATCGGTTCGTCCTCGCCAACGTATTCAGGTAGGTAGAAAGGTTCGGGGAAGCCCTGCTGTGAACTGATGTGGTCGATCACGGCCTCGACTTCCGGTGTGTCCACAAATCCTCCCTGCAGGCGGATGATATTGCTGCCGGTCGAAAGGAGGAGATCCCCGCGGCCGATCAATTGCTCCGCACCTCCGAAATCAAGGATGGTCCTTGAATCCACTTTTGAGGTTACCTTGAACGCCATCCGGGCCGGGAAGTTCGCCTTGATCACGCCCGTGATAATGTTCACCGAGGGGCGCTGTGTCGCAATGATCAGGTGGATCCCGACAGCCCGGGCAAGCTGGGCAAGCCTGCCAATGGGCAGTTCGACCTCTTTGCCGGCCGTCATGATGAGATCTGCAAACTCGTCAATCACAAGTACAATGAAGGGGAGGAAACGATGCCCGTTGTTCGGGTTGAGTTTCCTGTTCACAAATTTTTCATTGTATTCCCGGATGTTCCTGGCCCTGCCTTTTTTGAGCAGGTCGTAGCGCTGGTCCATTTCGATGGTCAGGGAATTGAGCGTGTAAATCACTTTCTTGGTTTCCGTGACGATCGGCTCTTCCTGGTTGGGCAGGAAGGCGAGGAAATGTTTTTCCAGCTTGCTGTATGGGAAGAGTTCGACTTTTTTCGGGTCAATCAGGACGAATTTGATCTGGGAGGGGTGCTTTTTGTAGAGGAGGGACACAATGACGGTATTGATCCCGACTGACTTTCCCTGGCCTGTTGCCCCTGCAATGAGGAGGTGCGGCATTTTAGCCAAATCCGCTACGAAAACTTCGTTGTTGATGGTTTTGCCAAGGGCAATTGGCAGGTCCATCTTGATGTTGTTGAATTTTTCAGACTTCAGGGTTTCCTTGAGTGAAACGATTTGCTTCTTTTTATTCGGGACTTCGATCCCGATCGTCCCTTTGCCCGGGATCGGGGCAATGATCCGGATGCCTAAGGCGGAGAGGCTTAATGCAATGTCATCCTCCAGGTTTTTGATCCTGGAGATCCGTACCCCTGGTGCGGGTACAATCTCATACAGCGTAACGGTAGGGCCGATCGTCGCACGGATTTTCGTGATCTCAATCTTGTAGTTCAGGAGTGTCTCGATGATCTGGTCCTTGTTTGCCTCCAGTTCGGCCCGATCGATCTGTACTTTTTGATCGCTGTAATCATTCAGCAGGTTGTGTTCAGGAAACTTGTAGGATGATAAATCAAGTGTCGGGTCATAGGGCTCCGTATGTTCGATATTCTCCTCCGTCATTGGAATGATCGGATTCGGGTTTGTGAGGTGTGCTTTCTTGTCTGAAGGGTTTTCTGCATCTCCCTCATTGATCTTCACATCCTTCTGGGACTCTATCTCAAGTTCACCTTCAAACTTCTCTTTGGCCCTGGATTTATTTGTGGCATCCTTTTCTTCTTCAAGGCTGAATTCCAGTTGTTCCGGTTTTGTCTCTTCAATTTCGGTTTCCTCGTCAGGATCAATTTCCTGTGGATGTGTTCCTGTTGTCTTGTATTGTTCCAGGAAAGTGGGTTTCAGGGATTGTTCTTTTTCAGCTTCCAAAGGGCTTTCCCATTCCTCGTCCCCGATTTCACGATGTTCTTTTTTGCTTTTCTTTGAGCGTAGCCAATTGAAAGATGGGAGAACAGGCAATTGGAGTGCAGGCAGGTGGATGCCCGGCATGGAAAAATGCAGCTTCGGATTAAAGAACCAGATGATCAGGCACCCGAGTGAAAATACAAGGAACAAAAGCAGGCCTATCCTGCCTATGAAATTTGTGAGCCACAGGTTGGTGCTTTGTCCGAATGCGCCTCCCCATGAGAATGCTGCATGGGCAAAGATGAACTCAAGTGAAAGGGAGATGAATACAAGGGAGATCAGCAGGTATTTGAGTTCATTCCAGAAGGGTTTTAAAGGCTTTCTTGCCATCAACAGTCCACCAATCCGGGCTGACATGTAGACGAACAGAAATGAAGCCACGCCGAAACCCCAGTAGAAAAATGTATGGGAGAGGATTGCCCCCAACCTGCCAAGCCAGTTGGATGCGGTGAGGTCACCCTGTGCCATCAACCCCCAGGAAAATCGCAGGATCTTGTCCTGATCAGCTTTCCAGGTGAACAGGTATGAGACAAATGCGATCAGTAAATAAAAGGAGACCAGGATAAAAAATGCACCCACCAGCTTGGGGAATCTTTCATCCTTCCGGGGCTTCTTTTTTACCCTTTGCTTTTTGATCGGTTTTTTCTTTTTTGCTTTGATCATGGAATGAGACTTTTCGCTACGCCTTGTAACCGCACATGACAATATTCATGGATTTACTGGATCGGGAGGGAATTACATATTAAATATAATTTTAATCTGTTAAACACACAAATATATCAAATTATGTATAACCAGTATGACTAATGTGATCTTCCTGATTTAGATCATCTGACCGGGGGAGATAAATTAACGATGCTCGGCTGGGAATTCTTATATATTGGAGTAAATTCGCGAAAACCCTACACATAAAAGAAAAGCACCATACCAAATTGAATTTTATGAGTACGAAGTATACTGTTTTCATCGCTGGAGCAGGCGGGATCGGCCGTGCAGTGGCCCTTTTCCTCGCAAATGACCGGGACCTTGATTGTGCGATCTGTATCGGGGATGTGGCTGAGGTCGCCTTGAGGGACGCTCAGGCCTGGATCGAGAAAGGACTGGATCGTCAGCAGGAGATCAGGACGGTTGTGATGCCGGCAAGTGATGGTGACGACAGGGGTCATTTGGAGAGCGTATTCGATGATTCAGATATCCTCCTCGACTGTCTCCCGGGCAGATTTGCCCCTGAGATGGCAAGGTTCGCCAGGCGGTTTGGTCTGCATTATGTGAATCTGACAGAGTATGTCAGGGAAACAGAAGAGATCGTCCGCATTGCGAACGGGGCAAAGACCGGATTCGTGTTGCAGACAGGCCTGGCGCCGGGGTTTGTAAATGTACTTGGAAAACAGTTGTTCGAGCAGTTTTGTGAAAAATACGGGGTCAACAGGGTAGAAGAGATCAGGAAAAGGGTGGGGGCGCTCACAAAATATACCCAAAGCCCCCATTATTATGGCTTTACATGGAGCCCCATTGGTGTGGCCACAGAGTATATCAAGGATTCCATCGTACTGAGAAGCGGGGAGATCAGGAAGCTCCCATCCCTGTCTGAGCGGGAAACAATCCTGATCGATGGCGTGCGGTATGAAGCTGATCTGACCAGTGGTGGTGTGGCGGATTTTCCAAATGCGCTGCATGACAAGACCCGGCATCTGGACTACAAGACGATCCGGTACCCGGGTCATTATGACTGGGTGAAAGGCATCATTTCAGGGCTCAGTGAAGATGAAGCAAAAATCAGGAAACTGGAGGAAATCATGCTCGACGAGATCCCGGCAGTAGAAGACGACGTGGTGATTATCTATGCTTCAGTCACGGGGAGGGACCGCTATGGGAAGTTGCGGAGCATCCAGAGGTCATTCAATATCAAGCCAGTAAGGATCGGTGGACAAACCCTGAGGGCTATCCAGGCGACCACAGCTGCCCCGATGGCGGAATGTGCACGGATGCTTTTGCGGGGTGATTACGCAGGTCCTGTCTTCCAAAGCAAGCTGGATACGAAGCGCTTTATGGAAGGCCCGATCGTCCGGAAGGTGTACTTCCCGGAGGCTACCCAAAAAATGGACCGCGAGATTGCTTCAGTTTTTTAACTCACCGGATCAGTCAAACAGGTTTTCAAGGATGGTTTCTTCCACAATTGCGGGCATGGTGACTTTTAATTTCGGGTTTTGATCCATTGCCCTCCGGATCGCATGCATCGCGCCTTCATTGCGTGCCCAGCTCCTGCGGGCGATTCCGTTATTGACATCCCAGTGCAGCATGGATTCGAGGTTTTCTTCGGATCTGTCCGAACCATCCAGGACCATCCCGAATCCGCCGTTGATCACCTCACCCCAGCCAACACCGCCACCATTGTGCAGGCTCACCCATGTCGCACCCCGAAAGGCATCTCCGATCACATTGTGCACAGCCATATCTGCAGTAAACCTTGAGCCATCATAAATATTTGCCGTTTCACGGAATGGAGAATCTGTGCCTGACACATCGTGATGATCCCTGCCCAGGACAACCGGCCCCTTGAGTTCCCCCGAAGCGATCGCTTTGTTGAATGCCCTTGCGATTTCGATCCGGCCGGTTGCATCTGCATACAGGATGCGTGATTTTGACCCCACGACCGGCAGGTTCGCATCTGCTTGCTGGATCCATTTGATATTGTCCTTCAACTGGCTGCGGATCTCTTCAGGAGCACCAGCGTCAAGTTGCGCAAGCACATCTGCAGCAATTCTGTCTGTCAGGTCCAGGTCCTCCTTCAGCCCGCTTGTGCAGACCCACCTGAAGGGGCCAAAACCAAAGTCGAAACACATAGGCCCCATGATATCCTCCACATAGGATGGATAGCGGTAGGTTCCTTTTACCTCATCTTTCCAGATATCTGCATGTGCATGACCTGCTTCCAGAAGGAAAGCATTGCCATAATCCCAGAAATACATGCCTCTTGCCGCTACCTTGTTGACCGCTGTCACATGACGTACCAGGGAAGTCCGGACAGCGTCCATAAAGGCATCTTTGTCTGATGAAAGCAATGCCTGTGCTTCCTCAAATGTGTATCCAGCAGGACAATACCCGAGGTCGTCAATGTTGTGGAGGCTTGTCTGATCAGAACCTAAATGGACTTCAATTTCATTTTCGGCAACATATTCCCACAGGTCAACGATGTTGCCGGCATACACGTATGTAATGGGTTCCTCTTTCACGAGCGATTCCGAAACCTTGTCCATGAGATTGGGAAGATCTGAGTAGATATTCTCTCCCTTGATATAGCCGTCTGTTTTCCGCTGGTTTATTGCATTTTTATCGACCTCGGCGATGATCGTTACCGCCCCGGTGATCAAACCTGCCAGTGATTGTGCGCCGGACATTCCTCCCAGACCTGAAGTGATGAAGAGCTTTCCATGGAGGGAATCTTTTCCAAGGCCATTTTTGCGACCGGCATTGAGCAATGTGATCGTTGTGCCATGCACGATCCCCTGGGGCCCGATATACATGAAGGATCCTGCCGTCATTTGCCCATACTGGGTGACCCCGAGGGCATTGTATTTGTTCCAGTCCTCCTTTCTGGAGTAATTCGGGATCATCATGCCGTTTGTGACGACAACCCTCGGCGCCCGCTCATTGGAAGGAAAGATGCCCATGGGGTGCCCGGAATACAAGACAAGTGTCTGGTCATCCTCCATTTGGGAGAGGTAGGACATCGTCAGAAGGTATTGGGCCCAGTTCTGGAAAACAGCACCGTTTCCGCCATAGGTAATGAGCTCATGGGGGTATTTGGCTACTTTGGGGTCCAGGTTGTTTTGGATCATGAGCATGATGGCAGCTGCCTGACGGGATTTTGCCGGGTACGCATCAATGCTTCTTGCGTGCATGGCATATGCTGGTCTGAACCTGTACATGTAAATGCGCCCGTATGTGTCCAGTTCCTGTGCAAATTCCGGAGCAAGTATTTCATGCCATGTTTCCGGGAAATACCGGAGTGCATTTTTTATTGCCAGGATTTTCTCATCCCTGGACAGGGATTCAATATTGCGAATGGGGGCATGTGGGACATTTTTGTCCAAAGGCTTCAATACGGGCAGTTCATTTGGAATGCCCTTCACTATTGCCTGCCTGAATGTATCGGTTGATATCATATGCTTATCTTATTTTTGCAACTCAAAGTAACAAACCAATCACTTAAAAGGAAAAGGAATTGCCACGAGTAGAAGGGTCGAAAGGAAACTTGTTGATTACAGGTGCCAGTGGTTTTATCGGCAGCTTTCTCGTTGAGGAAGGGAGGAAGCGCGGATACAGGGTCTTTGCAACGGTCCAGTCGTCCAATGAACGGACGATCATGGAAAAATTGCATCTGGACCTCTATCCATTTGATTTTACAAGGCCTGCAGAAGTCAGTGAAAATCTCATCAAATACCGTGAACACGGGATCGAATTTGACTATGTCATTCATGCTGCAGCGGTAAACCGTCCAAAAAGAATCGAGGAATTTTATACCGGGAACGGAGATTTTACCCCCTTCTTCGCAAATGAACTGAAGGAAAAACACAGCCGGTTCAAGAAATTTATATTTATCAGTTCAATGGCCGCTTTGGGTCCTGGGAATGAAGAAACATTCGAACCGATCACTGAAGCGAGGGAGCCAAACCCGACGACTCCTTACGGGGTGAGCAAAAGGCAGGCGGAAATCAAATTGCAGCAGATTCAAGATTTGAACTATGTGATTTTCCGGCCAACCGCTGTGTATGGGCCAAGGGACACAAAATTACTTGTCCGAATCATGAACATGATGGAAAAGGGGATTGAGGTCCGGGTCGGAAGCCCGAGACAGAAATCCTCATTTCTGTACGTGAAGGACCTTGTTGGTTTTATTTTTCGCAGTATCGAAAAGGACCAGGTCAGCCGTGAAATCTTCAATGTTTCGGACGGGGAGGTATATACACAGACAGAGCTGAATAGACTCATCAAGGATGCCCTTGACGTCAATCCGATCCCTTTGCGCATCCCCACCTGGATGATGATGGGGATCAGTTACAGTATGCTGCTTGGCAACCAGATCGTCAGAAAGCCACTTCATCTCTCTCCCTACAAAGTCAGGGAAATCACGGCCCTGAACTGGATCATTGACATTTCAAAGGCGAAGCAAATGCTTGGCTATACCCCCAGGTACAGCCTTGAGGCCGGTGTCAGGGAAGCCGTGGATTGGTATCGCAACGGGAGGGCATAAAAAAAACCACCCACTTTGCAGCAGGTGGCCTTCTCGTATTCGGTACTGTATCCGGTCTGTTGGATCAGGATTCTTTCAGAGGATTGACCACAACATCAGAATACTCCTTGTTTCTCAATTTTTCTGCAACTGAAGAAAATGCCTCCAGTGTAGTTTCAATATCTTCATCCGTGTGCGCAGCTGTCGGGATCAGTCGCAGGAGGATCATGTCTTTCGGTACCACGGGATAAATGACCATCGTGCAGAAGATCCCATAATTCTCCCTCAGGTCCATGACAAGTTGTGATGCTTCAAACGCAGTACCACTCAGGAATACAGGCGTGACAACCGCGTTTGGCTCGCCAATATTCAGCCCCCTTTCCCTTAATCCGTTCTGGAGTTTCCGGGCATTATACCAGAGCTTCTCCTGGAATTCGGGATGCGTGCGCATCATATCCAGTCTCTTGAGGTTCCCTTCAACATAAACCATAGGGAGGGATTTGGCGTGGATTTGCGACCTCATAGCATACTGGAGATGCCTGATGATATCCGCATCCCCGGCAATAAACCCGCCAATCGCTGCAAACGCTTTGGCGAATGTGGCAAAATAAATATCAATTCCATCCTGGCAACCTTGTTCCACACCCGTTCCGGCGCCTCCTTTGCCAAGCGTACCGAATCCATGTGCATCGTCCACATAAAACCGGAAGTTGTATTTTTCCTTTAGTGCCACAATCTCTTTCAGGATCCCCTGGCTGCCCCGCATGCCAAAGACACCTTCTGTGATGACCAGGATGCCACCACCTGTTTCCTCCACGACCTTGGTGGCCCTTTCGAGGTTGACCTCCAGGCTTTTGATATCATTGTGCTTGTATGAGAAACGCTTTCCAACGTGCAGCCTCGTGCCGTCTACCATGCATCCGTGGCTATTGGAGTCATATACCACGACATCGCGCCTGGACAACAGGCTGTCAATCGATGAAAGTACACCCGGGTAACCATAGTTTACGACAGCCGCTGCCTCTTTTTGCACCAGTTCGGCAAGTTCTCTTTCCAGCTTTTTATGCAGGGCAGTCTCCCCGGTCATCAGGCGAGCGCCCATCGGGTAAGCGAGTCCCCATTTTTTGGCGGCCTCGGCATCTGCTTTTCTGATCTCCGGATGATTCGCCAGGCCAAGGTAATTATTCACGCTCCACATGATCACCTCACGACCCTTGAACCGCATCCTGCTGCCGATCTCTCCCTCTAATTCAGGGAAGAGATAGTACCCTTCACCAACTCCTGCATACTGGCTGAGCGGGCCGGGTTGCTGCCGAATTCTCTCAAATATTTCCATAATACTTTACGTACTTGTTGAGGACCCTTTCGAGCCTCTTTTGAATTTTATAGGTGGATGCGTATTTGCTGATACTCCTGATAAATCCCTGCTTCTGCATCCAGCCATTGTTGTAAATCTTACTCAGATATTTGCCACCATGGTCAGCAAACAGGCAAACCACCACATCATCTTCCTTAAACTGGTCCTTGATCTGAAAAAGTGACTGGATCACTGCACCGCTAGAGTAGCCTGCAAAGATCCCTTCGCGTTTGACTAATTGCCTGGCTCGGAATGCAGAGCTTTTGTCATCTACCTTGACAAACTGGTCGATCAGGTCAAAATGGACATTGCTGGGAATAATGTTCTTTCCGACGCCTTCCAGCAAATAGGGATGGATCTCTGAACGGTCAAGCTCACCTGTTTCAAAGTACTTTGTAAGCACTGAACCCTCGGCATCCACCGCGACGATCTGCACATCGGGGTTTTTCTCTTTCAGGTATTTGGCTGCCCCGGAAATTGTCCCTCCAGTCCCGCATGTGGCAATGTAATGGGTCACCTGGCCTCCTGTCTGATCCCAGATCTCGGGTCCGGTTGATTTGTAATGCGCCACGAAATTGGCATCATTGAAGTACTGGTTGACGTAAAACGAATTCGGTATTTCCTTGTTCATGCGGGCTGCCTGGGAATAGTAGGACAGCGGGTCATCCGACTTGACAGAACTTGGACACACGATGACCCTGGCACCCAGGGCTTTGAGCGTATTGATCTTTTCCTCCGAGCTCTTGTCTGTGATTGTCAGGATGCATTTATACCCCAGTACGATGCAAGCCATGGCAATACTGTATCCCGTGTTCCCGGATGTGGATTCAATGATCGTCCCGCCGGGTTTGATTTTCCCTTCTTTTTCCGCCTGTGTGATCACTTCCATCGCGATCCGGTCTTTTGCAGAAAGCCCGGGGTTAAAGGACTCCAGCTTTCCAAGGACCGTGCAGCCCATCAACCTGGAAAAGGTTTTCAGTTTGACCATGGGCGTGTTTCCAACTGTCTCCAGTATGTTTTCATGCCACTTTGGTTCGAGTTTGGAATTCGTTACGGATGTGGGAAGTTTTCTAACGCGACCGGGAATTTCAGGATAGGCATTCATATCACTAAATTCTGAATGTAATAGAAACAAAGATAATGAATAATATTATGAACATATAGTGAAGAAAAAAGCCAATCCCGGTCCGGGATTGGCTTTTTTCTTAGGGATATCGTTGCCTGTCACTTTGTCCCGCTCGCAGCTTTCACCACTTTGACTTTCGCTTTTTCAGTGCCATTATGATCTTCTGCACTTGCGCTTTTCGAGCAGCAGGATGCTTTTTCCTTTCCTGAGCAACATGCCTTTGCTTCGGCTGTTTTGCTTCCTCCGCAGCTTGCCTTTTTGCCGTGCATTTCGCTTGGCGAAACATTGACGAACGCACCAAGGTCGGCGTTGTACTCAACATTTACGAAAGATACTTTTCCAGATTTTTCGCATACTTCCTTTTTCAGGTATGTCACTTTACCTGACTCCGCACAAACTTTCCGGTCAATGTTCTCATCTAATGAAGCAAGTTTGGCTGCGGCCATTTCGACATCAGCTGTAGCTGTTTTGGCTGCTGACGCCTTGCCAGCGCAGCTTGCTGCAGATTTTGCCTTTGAAGCACAGCATGCTTTTTGTGCCTGCATGCCGGTAATTGCGAAAAAGGCCATCAGTGAAAACAGGATCAGAATTCTTTTCATGATTTTGTTCTTTTACGTGAAACAATTGAATGCATAAATGTACAATGATTTTCCCAACCTAAAAGACCAGGTGGATCGATTCACAGTTTTTTAACAATTAGAATGCCAGAAATCAGGTGCGAAAAATACGCGTACAGTGTGCATCTGATACCCCTGATCAAGCATGTACCCAACATTTTTTGAATTGGCCGAGCAGACAGGGCGATTCCCAAAAATCAGATAGTTTTACAACCTAAACCGGGATTGCTGGATGCGTTGTCATCGTTTCCTGCCCGGATGGATTAAATCATTATCCTGATGCTAAAAGTACTTGTTGTCCGGTTCAGCAGTATCGGGGATATCATCCTGACCACCCCGGTGGTTCGCTGTTTGTCCATGCAATTGGAGGTGGAGGTGCATTACCTGACCAAGGCCGGATTCCGTATCCTGCTTGAACAGAATCCTTACATCGACCGGATCCATACGATCGAAAAAGGGACAGGTGAGGTGCTTCTTCAGCTAAAGCATGAGCGATTTGATTATGTCCTGGACCTGCACCACAACCTCAGGACTTTTATCCTGAAGCAGAGGCTTGGCAGGCCGGCAACTTCATTTCACAAGATCAACCTGCAGAAGTGGCTGAAGGTGAACCTGCATGTGGATGTGTTGCCGAAGCGACATATCGTGGACAGATATATGGATACAGTTGCCCACCTGGGTGTCCTGAACGACGGGGCAGGGCTGGATTATTTCATTCCTGATCGCGATACGCAATGGGCAAGTGAGTATCTGGAGGAGCTGGGCATTCGGGAACATATCTGTATTTCTGTGGGTGCGGCGCACGAGACAAAGTGCCTGACTGCCAGACAAATGATCACGTTGTGCCGGCAAATAGAGGTGTCAGTTTTACTCCTGGGAGGTACTGCTGAACTGGAAAAGGCCCGTGCCATCACGGAGCATGCTGGCCCCCATGTGCACAACCTTTGCGGGATGCTGACATTGAATCAGTCGGCAGCATGCATTGCTGCGGCCAGACTTGTGGTCTCCCATGATACGGGCGTCATGCATATGGCGGCAGCGCTGAAGAAGCCCCTGATCTCGGTATGGGGAAATACGATCCCGGAGTTTGGCATGTCGCCGTATTTTGGGGATACGCAAGTCTGGGAACGCCGCTTTGAGCATCCTGGCCTGGCTTGCAGGCCTTGTTCCAAGATCGGGTTTGAGTCCTGTCCGAAAGGACATTTTAGATGTATCAAGGATTTGCCGATAGATGAAATAGCAGATACAGTAAACCAAAAGCTTCTTGATTGACAGAATTCATTTGTCGGATGTCAGCCTTCGTTCGCAGAAATATTAACTTTACAAAATTGAAAATGAAACCTTTCTGACGATAAATCCATTCTATTAGAAAAAATCCAATATAATGAGTCAAAATCAAAGCAAGTTAGTCAAGTATGGTTCACTGGCAGTCTTTTTACTGATCGCCTTCCTGATCCTTACGAGTACAACATTTCTGACGATCGAACCGGGTGAAAAGGGAGTTCTTTTCAAGCGATTTGGCGGAGGGATCGATAAGGAAAAGATCTATAACCAGGGTTTCCATGTGATCATGCCCTGGAACAAGATGTTTGTTTACGATGTCCGTGTGGACGAGGACTATGAAACCATGGAGGTCCTGTCAAAAAACGGCTTGAATATCAAGGTTGAACTGTCTTTCCGGTTTTACCCGGACCCGGCCAAGATCGGATATCTGCATGACCAGATCGGGCCTGACTACCTGAACAGGATCATCAAGCCCGAAATCAGGTCTGCAACACGTGAGGTGATCGGAATGTATCTTCCTGAGGAGCTGTATTCAACAAAACGGGAAGCGATCCAGGATGAGATCTTCAATACCACTTCTGAAGCAGTGAAGCAAAAATACCTTGTCCTCGATGCAGTGTTGATCAGGGAAGTCACCCTGCCCCCGACACTGCAAAGCGCAATTGAAGCGAAACTCAAGCAGGAGCAGGAGTCGCTGGAGTATGAGTTTCGCCTGACAAAGGAACGGAAGGAAGCCGAACGCAGGATCATTGAGGCAAATGCCAAATCCGAGGCAAACAAGATCCTGAACGCCAGTTTGACGGATAAAATCCTGCAAGACAAAGGCATTGAAGCAACACTCGAACTTGCAAATTCCCCCAATTCGAAAGTGATCATCGTAGGGGGTGGTGACAAAGGCCTGCCTTTGATTCTGGGCAATAACTAATGATCAACCGAAAATGGAACAGGTTTGGGCTCCGGGCAAGAAGGCCTGGCCCCAAACCTGGTCTATTCCTTGTCCCTCTTCACATACACCATCCCATTGTCCTTCAGTAAGTATCCCTGGTCATAACAATACCTGTACATGCTTCCTGAGGATGATTTTCTGAAATGCGTGAAATATTCAAAGCTGAATCCAAGTTCAATGAGTTGATCCCGGCTGATCCTTCTCCTTCCGGCCTGGGTAAATTTCGACAGGATGGTCCTGTTCCGCTTCAGGATGTAATTGATGCCCCTGATCATGGAAATTTTTGGACCTTCTCTTTTGTGGTAATGCCTCGACCGGCAATCATCTGAACAGAATTTTTTGTCCGACCTCCCTGAAATGGGCTCCCGGCACTCAAGACAGTGCTTTTTCATCATGTGTTCTTTTAGTGTGTTCCTAAACGGTTACTTACGAATTTACACGTTTATTCTACGGTTGTCAAGGCCGGGTTCCTACAACTTTAGGGTACACTTCTCGATCCTCCTGTTTATCATGTTTTCCATGTATCCGATTTTATCCTGGATTATTCACTAATTCATTATACGTACTATGAGCACATTTAACAATTCAGTCCAGCTGATTGGGCATCTTGGGAAAGATGTAGAATTCCGGGAGCTGGAAAATGGCAACAAGATGGCAAAAGTTTCCATTGCCACGAATGAGTATTACAAGGACAAGGAGGGAACAAGGCAAGTCAAAACGCTCTGGCACCGGCTTGTGGGCTGGGGATTTGTCGCAGAACGTATGCAGATGCTTTTGAAAAAGGGAAGTTTCGTAGCCATTAAAGGAAAACTGACATATGGTGACTACGAGGATAAGGAGGGTAACCGGAAATACTATTCGGAGATCCAGGTCCTAGAATTTCATCTGTTGGACAAAGTCCCGAAACTGAAATCCGAGGAACAGCCTGCCTGATCAGCAGACTCCCGGCCTGCCTGCAATTCGGGATCGAGATCCCGGGACGGATGTGCAGGCATGGCGTAATGAAACATTAATTACAAAAATTTTAGACAGATGCAAAAATTGCAGAATATGGTCCGGCTCTCGGGATATCTGGGGAAGGACGTTGAGTTGATAAAACTGCCAAATGGAACGACCATGGCGAAAACCTCCCTTGCGACGAACGAATCATACAAGGCAAGGAACGGAAACTGGAATGAACGCACTTACTGGCACAACCTTGTGGCTTTTGGTGCCCTGGCTGAAAATATGCAGAAAATTTTGGCCAAGGGAACACGTGTGACGATCATCGGAGAGATCAATTACCGGCAATACACGGATAAATCCGGAGTAGACAGGAATTTTACCGAAGTCAGGGTGAATGAATTCCTCAAGCTTTCAAAAAAGGAAAAATTGCCTTTTTAGGTTCGCCTGGTAGTGTTCGGGAAACCGGGTGCATGCCCGGTTTCTTTTCCGCATGCACTGATCATTTGGTTTGAATGATGGAATGATGAATGCATGACCAGACATGGGGAGGGCAACAAAGGGCTGGTTTGCCTGGATGGAAAGGTGAAAAACTAAAAGGCTGCGTTTCTGTACTTTTCTTCACCATTTACATAGGTCAGCAGAACTTTGGCATTCAGAATGTCCTCATCAGGGCATGTGACGATATTTTCTGAAAGGATAATGAAATCCGCTACTTTGCCAACTTCGATTGAACCTTTCCAGTTCTCTTCAAATCCAGCATACGCATTGCCGAGGGTATACGAATAGATCGCCTCTTCCCTGGTCATTCTTTGTTCCGGATAAAACATCATGCCATTGTCAATCCGTTGCCGTGTCACTGATGCGTAGAAAGAGGGAATCGGATCAACGTCTTCCACAGGGGCATCTGTTCCATTTGCGATGACAACACCCTGATCTAGCAGTGAACGCCAGGCATACGCACCTTTCCGGGCACGGAAATTGCCGAGTCGTTTCTCTACAAACGGGGCATCACTCGTGCAGTGAATACCCTGCATGGAGGCTATGACATCAAGCTCCCTGAATCGCGGGATGTCGGCAGTATCGAGGTGCTGCGCATGTTCGACCCGCCATCTGAGGTCGGCTTTATCCGGATTTTCGGAAAACACCTGTTCATAAATATCAAGGACAACACGGTTTGCACGATCCCCGATCGCATGTACACAGAATTGCATGTCATGTTCCATGGCCAGGTCGGCGATTCTCTTCACATCACGAATGGGTGTTGTATTCTGTCCATGGAAATCAGGTTTGTCGGCATAGGGCCTGATCAGCCATGCCCCAAATGCCCCAAGGGCACCATCCACTTCTGATTTGATCGCCCTGCAGCTGAAAAACCTGTTTCCGGCATCCACGATCGGGAAACCCTCCATCCGATCTTTCATCTCCTCGTAGCGGTGCCGAAGCATAACCCACAATCGCAAATCCAATTCACCTCTTTCCGCCATTTCCGCGTACCTTTCAATCTCGTAATATTTGGAGCCGGCATCCTGGAATGATGTAATCCCTTTTTTCAGGCATTCATCCTGGGCAAGCCTGATCCCTGCGTACCACTGGTCAAGGATGTCCTCCTCAGATAGTCCTTCCTGGTATTCCTGGTATGCATCCCGGATGATTTTTTGGGCCCGCTCCTCAAATACCCCCAAAGCTTCTCCGCTGCCATCCCTGACGATCAGCCCTCCCAGTGGATCAGGCGTCTCCGCAGACACACCCGCGATATCCATGGCGGCTCGATTTGCAAATAATGAATGTCCACTTGCATGGGTCAGCATGACCGGGTTTTGGGGAGAAATCGCGCTTAGCTCATCGTGATAAGGATAGCCGTGCACATTTCTTTCAGGTGTTTCCAGCCACTTTTCCTGGTGCCATCCTCTTCCTATAATCCAATCTCCCGGCTCCGCATCATCCACTTTCTCCTTGACCATGGACACGATTTCTTCCCAGGATTTGCTGTTGAGGAAGTTCAGGTTAATCAGGGATTGTCCGAGGCCTGAAAAGTGACCATGCCCTTCTATGAATCCCGGCATGACCAAATTACCCCCCGCGTCGAGGATTTTTGTTTCCTTTCCTTTTAATTTCAGAATCTCTTTTGCACCTCCCACGGCACTGACTTTTCCATCCATTACGGCAAATGCCTCTGCACTGGTTTGTTTCGGATTGACCGTGTAGATCTGTCCGTTCAGTACAATGAGTTCGGGGGACTCAACCTGGGGGCTGCACCCTGAAAAAAAGATTACGAAAAGGGGAAAAAGGAATAATCGGATCATGCTTGATAATTGAATTGATTGGAATAGATTTGGTAAAGATATCAAGTTCGGGTAGCTTTCACTTTTTAAATCGATTTCAAGCGCGATTGGATATGACATATGCTGACATTCGTTCAGAATTTGAAAAATTCCTCCACCAGGAAAGCTTTGATTCATCGCGGTTCCCGATGTACAAGGCAGTAAATTATATCATGTCCCTGGAGGCGAAAAGGTTCCGCCCGGTTTTACTTCTGATGGCCTATCAAATGTATAAACCCTCTATCGAAGCAGCAATGCCGGCTGCACTGGGAGTAGAACTTTTCCACAATTTTACGTTGATCCACGATGACATCATGGATGCTGCCGCGGTGAGACGGGGAGCAATGGCTGTGCATGAGAAGTTTGGCCTCAACCAGGCAATCCTGTCAGGCGATGCCATGATGATGCTTGCCTACCAATACCTCCAGCGCAGTTCCACGGATGAACGCATGCCTGAAGTGGTCAGGACAATGACACGCACAGCCATCGAAGTGTGTGAAGGGCAGGACCTTGACATGATGTTCGAAAGTCGTTCAGAGGTGACTGTTGATGAATATCTCAACATGATCGCGCTCAAAACATCCGTCCTCCTTGCGGCATCATTGAAAATCGGGGGATACCTGGCAGGTGCCGGTATCGCAGATGCAAACCACTTGTATGCTTTCGGTCGAAACCTGGGCATCGCATTTCAGATCCAGGATGATATCCTGGACGCCTTCGGGAGTGCAGAACAGGTTGGGAAGCGCATTGGCGGGGATATCCGACAGAAAAAGAAGACCTACCTGTTTACGAAAGCCCTTCAGGTCCTTTCACCTGAAAGAAAGAAGGAACTCCTTGCGTATTACCAGGTTGAAAAAGAGTTATCTGACCAGGATGTTGAGCAGATAAAGGAGATCTACAAAGATGGCGGGGTGCTTGAAAATGCATATCGTGAACAGGAGTCATTTTACGCTGAAGCGATGGATCACCTGGAAGCAGTAAAGGTTGATGCACATCGGAAAACTCCTTTGAAAGACATCTCCAGGAAACTGTTCGAACGGAGCAGGTAGTCTTTTGCCGATTGAACTGGTCTTGCTGAACGCAATCCCGATTGATGATGACGGGGAAAGCACATCTGTGTTACAGGATCCATTTGACCGTCAGCCATTCCGGATCAAACTGCACTGGATGTTTTTTATAGAATCGGATCGCCGGTTCATTCCAGTCGAGGACCTGCCACCTGACGATGTTTGCATCCACTGATTTGCAATAATCGATGAAGTGATGGAACAGTGCAGTACCGTATCCCTTGTTTCGGTGCGGTTGTGCAATGATGAAATCTTCAAGGTATACCATTTTCCCTCGCCAGGTGCTGTATGTATAATAGTATATTGTCGTTCCGATCACCTGGCCATCAAGTTCACTGACAAAAGCTTGAAACAGGCCGCTTCTGAAATCCTTTACGTATTGGTGCACGTCGATTTTCACCTGGTCACTTGCTTTTTCATATGCTGCCAGTTCACAAACCAGGCCGTAGATATCCGGGATATCTTTTTCAGTTGCCTTCCTGATGATCAGATCATGATTCATTTTACTCGTCTTTTGTCAATTCAGTAACGCGCAGGTCTTCCGGGAAAGAATTGCAGCCAGGCCAATAGTCAAAATTTAAATTGGTAAACAGCCATCCGGGCAGTCAATTTGAAGGAGTCAATATGTGCCGGCTTTAGTAGATGTAAAAAGTAAATCCGGTATTTGGTAATCGGTAAAATAGTCATATCTTTGCATTCGCTTTTGAAAAAGCTATATCTAATAATTGTTAACAAGTATAATTTATAACGTATGCCTACGATCAACCAGCTTGTAAAAAAAGGAAGAAAGCAGGTGATCACCAAAAGTAAATCACGTGCGCTTGCAGGCTGTCCGCAGAAAAGGGGGGTTTGTACCCGTGTTTATACGACAACACCAAAGAAGCCGAACTCAGCACTGCGGAAGGTAGCAAAAGTCAGGCTCACGAATGGAATTGAGGTGATTGCATATATTCCCGGGGAGGGACACAATCTCCAGGAGCACTCAATCGTCCTGATCCGGGGCGGCCGTGTGAAAGATCTTCCTGGCGTAAGGTATACAATCGTACGCGGGGCACTTGACACAGCAGGTGTTTCAGATCGACTTCAGAGCCGGTCAAAGTATGGTACCAAGAGACCAAAGAAATAATATAAACTGAACGCTTACACTTGATATCAGAATGAGGAAAAGGAAGCCAAAATTAAGAGTCATTCAACCTGATCCAAGGTACCAGGATACCATGGTCACCAAATTTGTCAATAACCTGATGTGGAGGGGAAAGAAGGGAGTTGCCTTCAAGCTCTTTTATGATGCTATGGACATCATCAAGGAAAAGACGGGAGAGAATGAGCATGAAGTGTGGAAGAAAGCACTGAACAATGCCATGCCTCAGGTGGAGGTACGCAGCAGGAGGATCGGGGGGGCAACCTTCCAGATCCCTACTGAGATCCATCCAAGCCGGAAGATCTCCATCGGGATGAAATGGCTCATCCGTTTTTCACGGGAAAGGAGCGGCAAAGGAATGGCTGAAAAACTGGCCAACGAGCTGATCGCTGCAAGCAAGGGTGAAGGCGCTGCAGTAAAAAGGAAGGAAGATACACACAGAATGGCCGAATCAAACAGGGCCTTTGCACATTTCCGCGTATAATTTAACCATCTTGCTGATACGATCATCATGAATAAAGACCTAAAATATACCAGAAACATTGGAATCGCAGCACACATCGATGCTGGAAAGACAACGACGACTGAGCGGGTCCTGTACTATACCGGCATCAGCCACAAGATAGGCGAGGTACATGATGGTGCGGCAACGATGGACTGGATGGAACAGGAACAGGAAAGGGGGATTACGATCACTTCTGCTGCCACAAAGACTTCCTGGAAATGGAAAGACCAGCCTTATTCGATCAATATCATCGATACTCCGGGACACGTTGACTTTACCGTCGAGGTAGAAAGGTCATTGCGTGTACTTGATGGCACAGTCGCTTTGTTTTGTGCCGTTTCCGGCGTTGAGCCACAATCTGAAACTGTTTGGAGGCAGGCTGACAGGTACCGTGTGCCAAGGATCGGTTTCGTCAATAAAATGGACCGTTCGGGAGCAGACTTTTTCAATGTCGTCAATGATGTGAAAGAGAAGCTCGGCGCAAATGCTGTTCCTCTCCAGATACCGATTGGGGCTGAAGAAACCTTCAAAGGTGTGGTTGACCTGATCACCAACCAGGCGATCGTCTGGAACGAGGATGATATGGGAATGACATTCGAGGTCGTGGACATTCCGGCTGACCTGGTGGATACCGTTGAAGAATACAGAGAAAAGCTCCTTGAAGCAGTTGCCGAGTATGATGAGTCCCTCATGGAGAAATATTTTGAGGATCCTGATTCTATTTCAGCAGATGAAATTCGTTCAGCAATCCGCGCAGCTGTATGTGATATGAGTATTGTGCCGATGATGTGCGGTTCTGCGTTTAAAAATAAAGGTGTCCAGGCGCTTCTTGATGCCGTTTGTGCGTTTATGCCTTCGCCGCTTGATGTGGAGGCAATTGAAGGGGTCAATCCCGACACAGAAGAAGTGGAAGTGCGGAAACCTGATGTGAATGAACCATTTGCCGCGCTCGCATTCAAGATTGCAACCGATCCGTATGTCGGAAGACTCGCATTTTTTCGCGTCTACTCCGGCAGGCTCGAGGCTGGTTCATATATCCTGAATACAAGGACCGGAAACAAGGAGAGGATATCACGTTTGTATCAAATGCACGCAAACAAGCAAAATCCGATCGATGTAGTCGAAGCAGGTGACATCGCCGCAGGTGTTGGGTTCAAGGACCTCAGGACAGGTGATACGCTCTGCGACCTGGACAAACCGATCGTGCTTGAGAGCATGACTTTCCCCGATCCTGTGATCGGTGTCGCCGTTGAGCCAAAATCACAGAAAGATCTCGATAAATTGGGCATGGCTTTGGCCAAGCTTGCAGAAGAGGATCCGACATTTCGGGTCAGGTATGATGAGGACACGAATCAGACCATTATCAGCGGCATGGGTGAACTTCACCTGGAAATCATTGTCGACAGGTTAAGGCGTGAATTCAAGGTTGAATGCAACCAGGGTGCACCCCAGGTGAACTACAAGGAAGCATTGACAGCAACCGTTGATCATACAGAAAGATTGAAGAAACAGTCCGGAGGTGCCGGTTTGTTTGCACAAATGCAGTTTGAGCTGGGCCCTGCTGATGAAGAATTCCTTGAAAGTGAAGACTTCAAAAGCGGCAAGGTGAAGCTTCAGTTTGTCAATAACATCGTAGGGGGGTCCATCCCAAAAGAGTACTTCCCTTCAATCGTGAAAGGCTTCAATGCCATGATGGAAAATGGGGTTCTTGCGAGCTTCAGCATCGACAGCATGAAAGTCAGGCTGTACGATGGAGCCACACACCCTGTTGACTCCAAACCCATTGCCTTTGAGCTTTGTGCAAAAGAGGGTTTCAGGGCTGCTGCGTCAAAATGCAAGCCTGTATTGCTTGAGCCGATCATGAAACTTGAAATCGTCTCCCCTGAGGAGTATGTGGGCGCTGTGATTGGTGACCTGAACAGGAGAAGAGGTGTGCCGAAAGGGCAGAAATCGAGGGCCGGTGGTGCTGTCGCAATCCTTGGCGAAGTTCCATTGTCTGAAATGTTCGGTTATGTCACGCAACTCAGGACGATTACATCCGGTCGTGCAAGTTCGACCATGGAATTTTCTCACTATGCTCCGGTGCCGAAAAACATCGCAGATACTGTGATCGAAAAAGCACGGGGGGAAGTGAATGTGTAAAGTAAGAATTGGATAGATCAATTTGATTATAATTTAGGTTGAGGTATGAATCAAAAAATTCGGATTAAACTGCGTTCTTACGATCATAATCTGGTCGACAAATCGACAGAAAAGATTGTAAAGACAGTTCGCAACAGCGGTGCTGTTGTAACTGGTCCGATTCCGCTGCCCACCGAGAAAGAAGTATTTACAGTTCTGCGTTCACCGCACGTAAATAAGAAATCTCGTGAGCAGTTCCAGTTAAGGACGCATAAACGCTTGATCGAGATTTACACGCCTACTCAAAAGACGGTGGATGCGCTCTCCAAACTGGAGCTCCCCTCAGGTGTTGATATCCAGGTTAAGCTGACCTAAGCATCAGCCTGCGACCTGCTCGCCAGTTGTCGCAAAACATGTTGATGGCTTTGAGTACCTCTGGCGCCGCAAGGTGTCCATAGGTTTGACGGAATGACATTTGAAAATTAAATTTTTTAAAAGTGAACGGACTCATTGGTAAAAAGATTGGGATGACAAGCATCTTTGATGAGGAGGGGAAAAACATTCCCTGTACCATCATCCAGGCGAACCCCAATGTCGTGACACAGAGGAAAACTGTTGAAACCGATGGATATGATGCAACCCAACTTGGTTTTGGGGATGCCAAGGCCAAGAATACGAGCAAAGCCTTGATGGGTCATTTCGATCGTGCCAAAACGGGCCCTAAATCAAAGGTTGTCGAGTTCCGGAATTTTGGAATTGATAAATCACTCGGTGATCTCATCTCCATGGACGAGGTCTTCGCTGAAGGAGATATTGTCAACGCGATTGGGACCAGCAAAGGAAAAGGTTTCCAGGGGGTTGTGAAAAGGCATGGGTTCCGGGGAGTTGGTGACGCCACGCACGGGCAGCATAACAGAATGCGCGCGCCTGGTTCAATCGGTGCATCTTCTTATCCGAGTAAGGTCTTCAAGGGCATGCGGATGGCTGGTCGCACCGGAGGTAAACGCGTGAAAGTGAAGAATTTGCAGGTATTGAAATTGTTCCCTGAACAGAATCTTATCCTGATCAAAGGAGCAGTGCCGGGACATAAAGGATCTATTGTAATCATTGAAAAGTAACGCATCATGACTGTAGATGTATTAAATATTCAGGGGGAGAAAACAGGTCGCACGGTTGAATTGCCCGGTGAAGTTTTTGAGATTGCACCGAATGAACATGCGATCTACCTTTCTGTGAAGCAATACCTGGCAAGGCAAAGGCAGGGGACGCACAAGACGAAAGAAAAGGGAGAAATATCCTTTTCAACAAGGAAGATCAAACGACAGAAGGGAACAGGTACCGCACGTGCCGGTTCGCTGAAGAACCCTCTCTTCAGGAAGGGTGGTCGCGTGTTTGGCCCTAGGCCGCGCAATTACGATGTGCGTCTGAACAAGAAAGTCAAACAACTGGCCCGGAGGTCTGCACTGTCAGCTAAGGCTCAGGGAGGTCAATTGATCGTTCTTGAAGACTTTACGCTGGAGACTCCAAAGACAAGAGAATTCGTAAAAATCCTGAATAATCTTGAGGCTAGTAATAAAGCATTGGTCGTTGTTTCGGGGTACGATCACAACCTGTACCTCTCATCCCGAAATATTCAGGATGCCAGTGTCATCAATGCTTCCGATTTGAATACCTATGCAATCATGAATGCGAACAAGCTGATCATATCGGAAAATGCAGTCTCGATGATCAGGGAAAAATTTGCACCTGAAAGCCTTTAAATATCTGAGCTATGCCGAAAACTATTTTAATCAAGCCGTTGATCACTGAGAAGGCAGAAACCCTGTCCGAAGAAAGGAATCAGTACAGCTTTGTGGTGGACAAGAAAGCGAATAAAATTGAGATCCGTAAAGCCGTAGAGGATCTGTACAGTGTAACTGTGGAATCAGTCAATACGCTGGTCATGCCTGCAAAACAGAAAAACAGGTCAACCAGGTCCGGTATCCTGACAGGACGCAAATCTGCCTATAAAAAGGCTGTTGTGACCCTGGCTGATGGTGAAGTAATTGATCACTTCGGTGACATTTAAATGAACCCTCTGAATTACAGAAGATTATAAAAATTGAGTTATGCCAATTAAAAAGTTCAGTCCGGTTACCCCAGGTACGCGCACATTGGTCGGAAATGCCTTTGCGGAACTGACTACCGATACACCTGAAAAGAGCCTCCTGGCTCCGCTTAAGAAAAGTGGCGGGAGGAATAATCAGGGACGCATGACGATCCGCCAACGTGGCGGAGGTCATAAGCGCAGGTACCGGATCATTGATTTTAAGCGTGACAAGGAGAATATGTCCGCTGAGATCAAGACGGTAGAATATGATCCGAACAGGTCTGCTTTCATTGCGCTGGTGCAATATCAGGACGGCGAGAAAAGATATATCCTCGCGCCCCAGGGAATTCAGGTCGGCATGACCATTGATTCCGGAAAAGGCGTCACACCTGAGACCGGTAATGCAATGTACCTGAGTGAAATCCCCCTCGGTGCGGTCATTCATAATATCGAGATGCATCCGGGCAACGGTGGCATCCTGGCCAGGAGTGCGGGATCTTATGGGGTATTGATGGGCAGGGAAGGAAAGCATGCCATAGTGAAACTGCCTTCAGGGGAAGTGCGCAGGGTGCTTCTGACTTGCAAAGCCACAGTCGGATCTGTTTCCAATTCTGACCACAGCCAGAAAGTACTTGGCAAGGCCGGGCGGAAGAGATGGCTCGGAAGAAGGCCGCGCGTGCGCGGCGTTGCCATGAACCCGGTAGATCACCCGATGGGAGGTGGTGAAGGAAGGGCTTCAGGAGGCCACCCAAGATCAAGGAAGGGATTGATCGCGAAGGGGTACAAGACCAGGAGCAAGAATAAATACTCCAGCAAATTGATCATTTCCAGGAGGAAAACCAAGAATAAGAAATAATTAAATCAGCGAAAGCATGGCAAGATCAGTAAAGAAAGGACCATATGTTTTCCACAAGCTTATGAAAAAGGTGGAAAAAGCGCGGGCAAACAAAAAGAAAACGGTGATCAAAACCTGGTCACGGTCATCAATGATCATTCCTGATATGGTCGGTCAGACAATTGCCGTCCATAATGGGAAAACTTTTGTGCCGGTGTTCATCACCGAAAACATGGTTGGACACAAGCTTGGAGAATTTTCTCCAACGAGGACATTCAAGGGACATTCTGGAAACAGGAAATAAGACTTAAATAATTCAGACAAATGGAAGCTATTGCAAAACTGAAGAGTTGCCCCATGTCCGCAAGGAAAATGCGGCTGGTGGCAGATAATGTTCGCGGTAAGGATGTGGACGAAGCCCTGAATATTTTAAAGTACACGAAGAAGGAAGCCGCTCAGTGGCTTGAAAAGACCCTTTTGTCTGCGATTGCCAACTGGGAATACAAAAATGATATGGTTGTAAGTGCTGATGATTACGACCTCTATATTAAAACGCTCCTGGTTGATGAGGGGACCATGTTGAAAAGGTTTCGGCCTGCACCGCATGGTCGTGCCCACAGGATCAGGAAAAGAACGAACCATCTTACGATCGTGGTGGAAAACCGCATACCACTCGATAAAGAATTGTATCCTGCTTCGGAAGATGATGTGGAATATATCGATGCAGACGATGAGGTCGGTGAAGAACTTGAAGAACAGGTTGAAAACGACAACGAATAATAAAATCAAACTCAATCAATCAAACTAATGGGTCAGAAGACAAATCCGATTGGCAACAGGCTTGGAATAATCAGGGGATGGGAATCCAACTGGTTTGGAGGTAAAGATTTTGCTTCCAAAGTCGTTCAGGATACAAAAATCAGGCAGTATCTGAATGCACGTATCCAGAAAGGCGGGATCGCAAGGATCGTCATTGAACGCACCCTGAAGAGAATCACGATCACCATTCATACCTCCCGCCCAGGGATCATTATTGGCAAAGGAGGAACCGAGGTGGATAATATCCGCGAAGAAATTCGCCAGCTGACAGGCATGGATGTCCAGATCAATATCATTGAGATCCGCAAGCCAGAGCTTGATGCCGCGATCGTGGCTGAATCCATCGCCAAGCAGATTGAATCAAGGATCAATTATCGTCGCGCCATCAAAATGGCTATCCAGTCTTCCATGAGGGCTGGTGCCGAGGGGATCAAGGTACGGATATCCGGCAGGCTCAATGGTGCGGAGATGGCTCGCTCGGAGGAGTTCAAGGACGGAAGGACCCCATTGCATACATTCCGTGCAGATATCGACTACAGCCTGAAGGAAGCACAAACGGTATATGGTAAAATCGGCGTGAAGGTCTGGATCTGCAAGGGGGAAGTATTAGGGAAACGTGAGTTGTCCCTGAATGCCGGCCTCGGAAAACGCGATAAAGGCAGGAAATCAAGGGGCCGTGGAAGGGGTAGAAATAATTAATCTGACTATTATAACTTATAAAAAGATCGTACCTTTGCGAAACTTTTCCGGAGCCTATCCAAAATAACTTTTTTCGAACAGAAATTTTGAAGCATGTTACAGCCTAAGAGGACAAAATATCGCAAGCAGCAAAAGGGGAGAAACAGGGGCTTGGCCTACCGTGGCAGCAAGATCGCTTTCGGGACTTTTGGCCTGAAATCAATAGATCACGGCAGGATCACAAGCAGGCAAATTGAAGCTGCACGTGTCGCGATGACAAGGTACATCAAAAGGGAAGGAACGGTATGGATCCGCATTTTTCCGGACAAGCCCATCACAAGCAAGCCGCAGGAAGTAAGGATGGGTAAAGGGAAAGGTGCGCTGGATCATTATGTTGCCCTGGTACAGCCCGGCAGGATCATGTTCGAACTTTCAGGCGTGCCGAGGGCTACGGCTGAAGAGGCACTCCGGCTTGCGGCTCAAAAACTCCCGGTGAAAACAAAAACAGTCGCTCGGGTCGACTATGTTGAAGATTAAAAAAAGGAACCAAAATGGCGACGAAAAAATTTCTCGAACTACAGGAAATGTCCGATACAGATTTGACCAGTGAACTGGATTCAATTACGACCCAGTATCACAAGATGAAATTTGATCATGCGATCAAAGGTCTTGACAATCCAATTTCATTGCGTGAGGTCAGGAGGGATATTGCCCGGATCAAAAGCGAAATCAGAAGACGTGAATTGGCCGCTATGGATGCATCTGAAATTGCGAACAGATCGCGGATCCGCCATCGTCGGAGAAGAAAATAATCGAGTTATCTGCCAGGTATAAATTCTATCAGAATGACAGAAGAAAAGAAATATAAAAAGCAACAGATCGGGATCGTTTCCAGTAATAAAATGGACAAGACCATTACTGTGCTGGTTGAACGCAGGTTTCGCCACCCGATGTATGGGAAGTTTGTAAAGAAATCAAAGAAGTTTACAGCCCATGATGAGTTGAACCAGTGCGGAGAGGGCGATCTCGTGCGCATCGTGGAATCGAGGCCGTTGAGCCGGAAGAAGCGCTGGAGGCTGGTTGAGATTGTAGAAAAAGCCAAATAGACCAATTCGATATCTACAGAAATAATAGAGAATCATGATACAGCAGGAAAGCAAATTAAAAGTAGCGGACAATAGTGGAGCCAAGGAAGTGCTTTGCATCCGCGTCCTCGGTGGCTCCGGCAGGAGGTATGCCTCGATAGGAGACCAGATTGTTGTTTCCGTAAAGGAAGCGTCACCGGGTGGAGTGAAGAAAGGGACTGTATCAAAAGCTGTTGTGGTCCGTACCAAAAAGGAGATCAGGAGAAAAGACGGGTCGTATATCCGGTTCGATGACAATGCCGTTGTCTTGTTAAGTGCCAGTGATGAGCCGAGGGGAACCCGGATCTTTGGGCCGGTAGCCAGGGAATTGCGCGAGCGTGATTATATGAGGATTGTTTCACTTGCACCAGAAGTGCTTTAAACGGGATCAGCCATGGCAATGAAGAAAGGAACTCAGAAAAGGTTTTCACCCAAATTGAAGATCAAGAAAGGTGACCGTGTCCAGGTGATCAGGGGAGCTGAAAAAGGAAAGAAAGGCAGTGTGCTGGAAGTCTTTCCAGACAAGAATACAGCTATTGTGGAAGATGTGAACATTATGAAGAAACACATGAAACCCACAAATGAAAATGCAGGGGGGATTGTTGAGATCCCTGCCCCGATCCATATTTCCAAGCTCATGGTCATTGATCCCAAGTCAGGTGAACCCACCAGGGTCGGCCGCAGGCTGGAAAACGGCAAACTGGTCAGGTATTCAAAAAAATCAGGAGAAATTATTAAGTGATGGCATACGAACCGAGACTGAAGAAGTTTTATCAGGAAGAGGTCGTTCCGAAGTTGATGGAACAATTTGAGTATAAATCGATCATGGAGGTCCCGAGACTTGTCAAGATCTGCCTGAATCAGGGGCTTGGAGACGCAACTCAGGACAAGAAGATCATCGATACATTCCAATC
>JARQTN010000152.1:48467-75093 GCA_029976695.1 Lewinellaceae bacterium | reverse complement strand
TGAGTGCACTCGGTTTACCATTCAAGAATCAACAAAGAAATTAATATTTACCATGGCAAGAAAATCACTAATTGCAAGGGAAAGGAAAAGAGCAAAGATGGCTGCCAAATATGCTGAGAAAAGGAAGCAGCTGAAAGAAGAAGGCCGGTGGGATGAATTGGACAAGTTGCCAAGAAACTCGAATCCAATCCGTTTGCATAACAGATGTAAGTTGACCGGGCGTCCGAAAGGCTATATGAGAAGGTTTGGAATTTGTCGGGTTATTTTCCGTGAAATGGCTCTCGATGGCAAGATCCCCGGGATTACAAAAGCAAGTTGGTAAATCGATAAATAGAGACAAGCATGGCAGTAACAGATCCGATAGCAGATTATTTGACCCGAATCCGCAATGCCCAAATGGCAGGTCACCGGGTAGTAGATATACCCGCTTCAAATGTGAAGAAACAGATCACCGAGATCCTGTACGACCAGGGATTTATCCATAAATACAAGTTTGTAGGCGAGGGTAAAGATGCGATCATAAAAATTGCGATCAAGTATGATCGCGAGACAAAGCAACCGGTAATTAAAAAACTGGAAAGGGCAAGTAAGCCCGGATTGAGGTTGTATTGCAAGGCAAATGAAATTCCGCGTGTGATCAATGGCCTTGGGGTTGCGATTGTGTCCACTTCAAGGGGCCTGATGACGGATAAAAAAGCACGTGAAGAACATGTGGGCGGAGAAGTTCTCTGTTATGTCTATTAATCTATTGTAAAAAAGAGATCGATCATGTCACGAATCGGAAAAGCGCCAATTACGTTACCTCAGGGAGTGGAGATCAATGTTTCCAAATCAAACCTGGTGACGGTAAAAGGGCCAAAAGGAGAGCTTACACAACAAATTGACCAGGATTTGATCCTCGAAGTTGAGGATGGGGTCCTGGAAATAAAAAGGCCAACCGAACAGCAAAGACACAGGGCTGCCCACGGACTCTATCGTTCGCTGATCTACAATATGGTCGTCGGTGTATCGGAGGGGTTCAAGAAAGAACTGGAACTCGTGGGGGTTGGATACAGAACCAGCAATACAGGGAATCTTCTGGAAATAAATGTTGGTTATTCCCACCCGATTTACTTCTATGTTCCGGATGAAGTGTCGGTGGAAACTAAAATGGAAAAGGGAAAGAACCCGATGATCACACTTGAAAGTATCGACAAACAACTGCTTGGACAGGTGGCTGCCAAGATCAGGGCGTTCAGGAAACCTGAACCTTATAAAGGAAAGGGGATCAAGTATACGGATGAAATTTTGCGCCGGAAAGCTGGAAAAACTGCAGCTAAATAATGTGTGATCGTTTATTCACGTTTCGAAATGCTTGGGTATGAGTATAAATAAGAAAAATCGGAGAAGAAGAATCCATTACAGGATTCGCAAAAAAGTATATGGATCGGCCGAAAGGCCCCGTCTGAGTGTATATCGCAGCAATAAAGGTATCTACTGCCAACTGATTGATGATGATGCGGGTGTCACGATCGGTGCTGCATCTTCAAGAGATGCCAGTGTTGATCGCTCAGCTGCGAAGTCTGCGCAGGCAAAACAGGTTGGAAAACTCATCGGAGAGATCGCAAAAAGCCACAATATCGAGCATGTTGCTTTTGACAGAGGTGGTTATTTATATCATGGCCGGGTAAAAGCTCTGGCCGAGGCCGCAAGAGAAACCGGACTTAAGTTCTAAATCTAATATTTCATGGCAAAATCATCAAAAAAGGGGACCAGGATAAAACCGGCTGAAACTGAATTGAAAGAAAAGCTGGTCACACTCAACCGTGTGGCGAAAGTGACCAAAGGTGGTCGGACATTCAGTTTCTCGGCGATCGTAGTAGTTGGAGACGGTGAAGGTACCGTTGGGCAGGGCCTTGGCAAGGCAAGGGATGTCAGTGAAGCAATCGCAAAGGCCGTTGATGATGCAAAGAAAAACCTGATTCAGGTCCCATTGCATGGCGGAACGATCCCGCATACGCAAAAAGGAAAATACGGCGCAGGCATTGTGCTGATCAAACCGGCCTCTGATGGTACTGGTGTGATTGCCGGTGGTGCCATGCGGGCAGTGCTTGAAAGCGCGGGCGTCCATAACGTATTGGCAAAGTCGATGGGATCCTCTAACCCGCACAATGTGGTGAAAGCCACAATCGATGCTTTGAGCAAGTTGAGGAGCCCGATGGATGTTGCCAAAGAGCGCGGCATTTCAATGACAAAATTGTTTGAAGGATAACGGAAGGGAACTTCGTTTAAACCAGGAAGTCATGGCAAAAGTGAAAATCACACAAGTAAAGAGTGCAATTGACAGGTCCAAAAGGCAGAAAGATACACTGCGGGCCCTTGGACTTAAAAAGATAAACCAGTCTGTTGAGCACGAACTCACAGACCAGATCAGGGGGATGATTGCAAAAGTTGATCATCTTGTCGTAGCAGAAAAGGTGGATTAGGAAAGGATTCTATTCACAGAACCAGGTAAAATACGTACGATGGAATTACATAATCTCAAGCCGGCAGAAGGAGCGGTAAAAAATAAAAAGCGGATTGGCAGGGGCCAGGGATCTGGCAAAGGAGGCACGGCCACACGCGGTCACAAAGGAGCCAAATCCAGGTCAGGATACAGCAAAAAGAGAAACTTTGAGGGTGGGCAAATGCCGATCCAGATGAGGCTTCCCAAGAGGGGGTTCAAGAATCCGAACCGGGTTGAATATGTTGGCCTGAATCTGGATCAAATTCAATCATTCGCTGATAAATACAAGGTGACAGAGATCACCCTCGAACTGCTCGTGCAGAAGAAGTTTGCCAGAAAATCCGACAGGATCAAGCTCATGGGCCGCGGCGAACTCACCAGTGCACTCAAAATAGAGGCACATGCAGCGACCAAAACAGCTCAAAAAGCTATTGAGGATCAGGGAGGTACTTTGACCATCGTCTAAGCATTAAGAATGAAGAACTTTATCACCACCATACAGAATATCTGGAAAATAAAGGAGCTGAGAAATCGGATCCTTTTTACTTTGGCCATACTGCTGGTTTATCGATTCGGCTCTTTTGTCGTTCTGCCCGGTGTAAATCCTGCTGCACTGCAATCTGCAGCTGAAGGCCGGACCGCGAATGACCTTTTGGGACTGATCAATATTTTTACGGGTGGTGCATTTAACAATGCCGCAATATTTGCCCTTGGGATCATGCCTTACATTACCGCATCTATCATTATCCAGCTTCTGGGTTTTGCAGTTCCGTACTTCCAGAGGTTGCAACAGAAGGAGGGTGAGTCGGGCCGTAAGAAGATCAACCAGATTACCCGTATCCTGACGGTATTTATTACCCTGGTTCAGGGCGGTGGTTACCTGACATATGTGAAGTCAATTCCAGGCGCAATCTCGCCCGATGTACCAATGTCCATCTTCTGGTTTTCCAACATCGTCATCCTGTCTACAGGAACGATTTTTGCCATGTGGCTTGGGGAACGGATCACAGACCGGGGGATCGGTAACGGGATTTCGCTCCTGATCATGGTCGGCATTATCGCCTCATTGCCAAGTGCTCTTGTATTTGAATTTCAATCCCAGTTTACGAGTGGAGGCGGGCTATTTGTTTTCGCAATTGAATTGATCGCCTTCTTTGTGGTGACCATGGCAACTGTATTGATTGTCCAGGGAGTCCGGAAAATTCCCATCCAGTTTGCAAAACGGATGGTCGGTCGTGGAAACCGGAATATTCCGCAGGTCGGTGCACGGGATTATATTCCGCTCAAGGTGAATGCAGCCGGTGTCATGCCGATCATCTTTGCTCAGGCGCTGATGTTCCTGCCAATGACCGTGGCCCAGTATTTTGCCGGTGCTGATGGTGGAATGGCCGCAAGCGGATTACTCAGGCAGCTGAACAATCCATTCTCCTTCGTATCCAGTGTGATTGCATTTCTGCTTGTTGTCGTGTTTACATACGTCTATACAGCCTTGCTTGTCAATCCTCAGCAATATGCTGAATATCTGAAGAGGCAAAATGCCTTCATTCCGGGTATCAAACCTGGCAAAGCCACAGCCGATTTTATTGATTCAATCACCACCAGGGTTACTTTTCCCGGTTCAATTTTCCTGGGTATCATTACAATACTCCCTGCGATTGTTGTTGCTTTTGGTGTGAATCAGGCTTTTGCTATTTTCTTTGGAGGGACATCATTGTTGATCCTGGTCGGTGTTGTCCTGGACACTCTGCAACAGATCGAGAGCCACCTGCTCATGCGCAAGTACGATGGACTTGTCAAGTCAGGAAGACTCAAAGGCCGAAGTGGCATGCAGGGTATTGGCGCCCCGATGTAATGGGCATCAAGCCAATAGAACGAGGCTTTTCCACAAACCATTTCAGGAGGTTGGAGGTATCCGACCCTCATCTGTTTGTTTCCGGGAAATTCATTGCCGGGATAGAAGTTTTTGTGCCATGAGTCAGATCTATTACAAAACTGCCGAGGAAGTTGAGAAGATCCGGAAAAGTTGCTTGCTGGTGTGTAAGACCCTTGCACACGTGGCCGGTTTGTTGAAGCCGGGCGTGTCCGGAACAAAGCTTGATGAAGCGGCAGAAGAGTTTATCCTCGATCATGGGGCGAAACCCGGTTTCAAGGGATACCACGGATTTCCCGCCACATTGTGCATTTCAGTGAATGATGTCGTAGTGCACGGGATCCCTTCGGATGACGAGATGCAGCCGGGTGATATCGTCTCTATTGATTGTGGTGTCTATTGGGATGAGTTTTACGGGGATGCCGCTTATACATTCCCAATCGGGGATGTGCCTGATGAAGTGCTGGAATTGATGAGCGTAACCAATGAATGCCTGTACAGGGCAATAGACAATGCAATTTCAGGCAACAGGATCGGGGACATCGGGTATGCGGTCCAGAGTTATGCTGAAGGTGAACACGGATACGGTGTTGTGCGTGAACTGGTCGGACACGGTTTGGGGAGGAATCTTCATGAATCTCCCGAGGTGCCGAACTTTGGCAAGCGGGGAAGGGGACCATTGCTGAAGGATGGTCTGGTGATTGCCATCGAACCCATGATCAATCTTGGAAAAAAGTCAGTCACCCAGGGCAAGGATGGTTGGACGATCCGTGCCCGGGACGGAAAACCATCGGCACATTTCGAACATTCTGTGGTTGTGCGCCACAATCAGGCAGATATCCTTTCGGACCATTTGGTGATCGAGGAAGCGATTAAAAATAACCCGGAGATTAAGGAAGTTTCAAAAAAAAGATAGATATTTGCACTCCAAATTTAAAATATGGCTAAGCAGGACCTGATCAAACAAGACGGAATTATCGAAGAAGCGTTGTCAAATGCAATGTTTCGTGTTCGCCTTGAAAACGATCATGTTCTGATTGCGACCATATCCGGCAAGATGCGCATGAATTATATCCGCATCCTTCCGGGAGATAAAGTTGCTGTTGAAATGTCTCCATATGATTTGTCCAGGGGACGCATCACATACAGGTATAAATAAAATCGAATCACATGAAAGTGCGTGCTTCAATCAAGAAAAGGTCAGCGGATTGCAAGATTGTGCGGAGAAAAGGAAAGTTATACATTATTAACAAGAAGAATCCACGATTCAAACAAAGACAAGGTTAAAATCTGATCGAATATGGCTAGGATTTCCGGCGTTGATTTGCCAAGAAACAAAAGAGGTGTTATTGGGTTGACCTATATATTCGGTATAGGCAAATCCAGTGCCCAGTCGATACTGGATAAAGCAGGGATTCCTGCTGACCTGAAGGTGCAGGACTGGACGGATGACAACATCCTTGATATCACCAGGATTATTCAGGCTGACTACCTGGTTGAAGGAGAGTTGCGTTCTGAACGTCAAATGGATATCAAGCGATTGATGGATATTGGTTGTTATCGTGGTATCCGCCACAGGAAAGGGTTGCCTCTCCGTGGTCAGCGGACAAGGACAAATGCCCGTACACGGAAAGGAAGGAAAAAGACTGTTGCAAACAAGAAGAAAGCAACGAAATAATCACCTCTTTTCAACTCACCGAAGAATATTTGAAATCTTATGGCTAAAGCGAATAAATCAAATAAGGGTAAAGGCAGGAAAACTGTCAAGAAGAGTAAATTGAAGGTTGAAGGCGATGGCCTTGCCTACATCCAGGCGACTTTCAATAATATTATCATTACCCTGACGAATAAGCAAGGACAGGTCATCTCATGGGCATCCGCAGGCAAAGCCGGCTTCAAAGGGTCAAAGAAGAATACCCCGTACGCCGCTCAAATCGCTGCCAATGATGCAGCAGCCAGGGCATATGATGCGGGCCTGAGAACTGTTGAGGTCTATGTGAAAGGACCAGGATCAGGGCGTGAAGCTGCGATCCGGGCGCTTGATTCTTCCGGTATCAAGGTACGCCGGATCAAGGATGTCACACCGGTACCACACAATGGTTGCAGGCCTCCGAAAAGACGCCGCGTCTAAATCTCATTGAATCATTTGAATTAATCTTACAATGGCAAGATATACAGGACCAGTTACAAAAAAAGCCAGGGCACTTGGAGAGCCCATTTTCGGGTATGACAAGGCCTATGAGAAACGAAAATATAAGCCGGGGCAGCATGGCAATTCCAGGAGGCGCCGCCAGAGATCGGATTATGCTCTCCAATTGAATGAAAAGCAAAAAGCCAAGTACACTTACGGTTTGCTTGAAAGGCAATTTCGCCGCTTCTTCAAACTGGCTTCACGCAAAAAAGGTGTAACCGGTGAGGTACTGCTGCAATACCTGGAAGCCCGCCTTGACAATGTCGTCTTCCGCATGGGCATCGCTCCAACGCGGCGAGCTGCAAGGCAACTCGTCACGCACAAGCATGTTGTCGTCAATGGAGTCGTTTCAAACATTCCATCGATGATCCTGAAACCTGGTGATGTCGTAAGCGTGCGCAAGAAATCCCAACACCTGGATGTGATCCAGGAAAACGTGCACTCAAAATCCGATATCAGGAAATATGGTTGGCTGGAATTCAGCCCGGATAAAATGGAGGGTAAATTCCTCGAATTTCCTGAGAGGGAGGCCATTCCCGAGAATATCAATGAGCAGCTGATTGTGGAATTGTATTCCAAGTAATAGGTGCTTTTTACCCGGGGCAAACCTTCGACTGCATTAATCAGATAACGCGTTTCAAAATTCAGATATATGAGCCTACTTAATTTTCAAAAACCCGATAAAATAATTCTGCAGAAGGCTACCGACTTTAACGGGTTGTTTGAATTTAAACCCCTCGAACCCGGTTTTGGCCAAACTGTAGGAAATTCATTGCGCAGGGTCCTTCTTTCATCACTGGAGGGTTTCGCCATATCTGCAGTGCGCATCGCAGGGGTAGATCATGAGTTTTCAACGATTGACGGCGTTGTCGAGGATGTTGTGGATATCGTATTGAACCTGAAACAGGTGCGCCTGAAGCAAGAAATCCAGGATGAGTCAATGAATGAGGAAAAGGTGTACCTCACAATCAGCGGCAAGGAAGCGTTCACTGCAAAAGACATCGAAGATCACACCAATGTTTTCAAGGTGATGAATCCAGGGATGGAAATTTGCCATATGGAGCCATCCGTAAGCCTGGAAATTGAATTGACGATTACCAAGGGACGCGGATATGTTCCAGCTGAAGACAATTTGCCGAAAGATGCTCCGATTGGTGTGATCCCTGTAGACGCGATCTATACGCCGATCAAAAAGGTCGCATACAACGTCTCCAATACGAGGGTGGGGCAGCGCACGGATTACGAGAAACTGACGATCGAAGTGGAGACTGACGGAACGATCCATCCTGAAGAAGCGATCAAGGAAGCATCAAGGATCCTCATCCAGCACCTGATGTTGATTACGGATGAGAATATTACGTTTGATGATGCTTCAAATCGTGAGGATAATATTGTGGATGAGCATATCCTCCACATGCGGAAGTTACTGAAGACCTCACTGGAGGACCTGGACCTGTCCGTACGCGCCTATAATTGCCTGAAAGCGGCAAAAATCAATTCACTGGGTGAACTGGTAAAATATGACATGCACGAACTCCTCAAGTTCAGGAACTTCGGCAAGAAGTCCCTGGTAGAAATTGAAGAGCTGCTTCAGAATAAAGGCCTGACATTTGGAATGGATCTTTCCAAATACAAACTGGAAGAAGATTAAACCCACTTTATCATCATGCAATAACCGGTTGGCATTTAGCTGAGGTGTTGCGAAGTTAAAATTATTGATCATGAGGCACGGTAAAAAGATAAACCACCTGGGGAGGACATCGGCGCACAGAAAAGCGTTGATGAAGAACATGTCACTTGCCCTGATCCAGCACAAGCGGATCTTTACGACCCTGGCAAAAGCGAAAGCGCTGAGAAGGTTCATCGAGCCATTGGTAACTAAATCCAAGACAAATACGACGCATTCCCGTCGTGTGGTGTTTGGGTATTTGCAAAACAAGGATGCCGTAAAGGAACTCTTTGAAACAATTGGCCCGAAAGTGGTCAATCGTCCGGGAGGGTATGTCCGTGTGATCAGGACCGGATTTCGTCAAAGCGATGCCGCTGAAATGGCAATGATTGAATTCGTGGATTTCAATGAGATTTATACAGGCAGTGGCAAGGCAGCGGGCACAGATGTACAGGGCAAGAGGAAGAGAACAAGGAGGGGACGGTCCCGCAAATCTGCAGAAGCTGCAGCAGCTACACAGGTGGTGAAGGGATCTTCAGAAGAAGAATAACAGAATCTGTTCGCATATAAGATTGAATGGCGATCTGAGGAAAAATCAGGTCGCCATTTTTTGTTTGCATGTTTCAGGGATTCAATTTGATTTTATTCAATTTCATTCTGTGAGATTGATATATTTGCACAAATTATATATAAAATAATCTCATCATCCATGAGCCAACCTGCGATCCTTCTTCTGGAAGATGGTACTGTTTTCGAAGGGAAAGCGGCCGGTAAGCCAGGCACAACGACCGGTGAAATCTGTTTTACTACCGGGATGACCGGTTACCAGGAGGTCTTTACAGATCCTTCCTTTTTCGGCCAGATCCTGGTCACGACCAATGTCCATATTGGGAATTACGGGACCAAGAAGGATGAAAACGAATCCAGAATGGTACAAATCGCAGGATTGGTCTGTAAAGACTTCACCGACCAGTACAGCAGGATTCAGGCCGATGAATCGATCCAGGAGTATTTTGAGCAAGAAGACCGGACATGCATCTATGGCGTAGATACACGTGCGATTGTAAGGCATATCAGGGACAAAGGCGCGATGAATGCAATTATCAGTTCAGAGATCCTAGATCTCGATAAGCTGAAGAACGAACTTTCAAAAGTGCCCTCCATGGCCGGCCTGGAGCTGGCTTCCAAGGTGACGACCGAAGAAGCCTATGAAGCCATTGGCGACAAGGCAGATTATCGGGTGGCTGCATTGGATTTCGGCATCAAGCAGAATATAATTGATTGCATGGTCGAAAGGGGATGCCATGTCAAGGTGTTTCCGGCAACAACTGGGGCAAAAGAACTGCTTGAATTCCAGCCCGACGGGATTTTCCTTTCGAATGGCCCCGGGGACCCTGCAGCAATGACGTATGCCGTTCAAACAGTTAAGGAATTGCTGGATACCAATATTCCCCTTTTTGGTATTTGCCTTGGACACCAGTTGCTGGCACTGGCCGTTGATGTGCCCACGTATAAAATGCATCATGGCCACAGGGGGATCAACCATCCGGTATTCAACGTGATGACAGGCAAGTGTGAAGTGACGACACAGAATCACGGTTTTGGTGTCTCACACGAACACCTCAAGAAGAGATCAGGGGACATTGAAATTACACATGTCAATCTGAACGATGAAACGATAGAAGGCATACGCATTTCCGATAAACCTGCGTTCTCGGTGCAGTTCCATCCCGAGGCTTCCCCGGGACCGCATGATTCAAGATATTTATTTGACGATTTTATTCAAATGATGAAAAATAGTAAAGCATGAGTGCGATCATTGATGTATTAGGACGTGAAATTCTGGATAGCCGTGGAAATCCTACCGTTGAAGTAGAAGTGCGCACTGAGGAAGGTGCGATAGGCCGTGCCGCCGTGCCATCCGGCGCTTCAACAGGGCAACATGAAGCAGTGGAATTGAGGGATGGCGATAAAAACAGGTATTTTGGGAAAGGTGTGCTCAAGGCCTGTGAAAATGTAGAAGACACATTGCGTCAGTCCCTGATTGGAATGGATGTGTTTGACCAGATTGACATTGATGAAATGATGGTCTCGCTGGACGGGACGCCCAACAAGTCAAAGCTGGGTGCGAATGCAATCCTGGGTTGTAGTCTCGCGGTATCCAAGGCAGCCGCACAAGAATCAGGCTTGCCCCTGTTTAAGTACATCGGTGGCGTAAATGCGCATATCATGCCTGTACCGATGATGAATATCCTGAATGGTGGGGCACATGCCGATAACAGAATCGATTTCCAGGAGTTCATGATCATGCCGGTTGGGGCGGAATCATTTCATGAAGCTTTGAGAATGGGTGCGGAGGTGTTTCACACCCTGAAAAAGGTGCTTAAAGAAAACGGGTACTCCACAAATGTAGGTGACGAGGGCGGATTTGCACCAAATATTGGTTCAAATGAAGAGGCCATTGAAACGGTGCTGAAAGCTGTGGAAAAAGCCGGTTTCAAGCCGGGAGAGGATATTATGATCGCCCTGGATGCAGCCTCGGCTGAATATTATGACAAGGAGAAGGGGAGATATATCTTCAAGAAGTCTTCAAAGAAGGAATTTACTTCAGAAGAGATGATTGAATATTTCGCTACCTGGGTTGACAAATACCCGATCTTCTCAATCGAGGACGGGCTTGATGAAGACGACTGGACCGGCTGGGCAGGCCTGACAGAAAAGCTCGGTTCAAAGGTGCAGCTCGTGGGAGACGATTTGTTTGTGACCAATACGGACAGGCTTGCCAGGGGGATAGAAGAAGGAGTAGCCAATTCTATCCTGATCAAGCTTAACCAGATCGGCACCCTGACCGAGACAATCGAGGCGGTACAGTTAGCTACCATGAATGCATACACGAGCGTCATTAGTCACAGATCGGGGGAGACTGCTGATACGACGATTGCTGACCTGGCCGTGGCATTGAATACCGGGCAAATCAAGACGGGTTCACTGTCCAGGTCAGACAGGGTGGCAAAATACAACCAGTTGTTGAGGATCGAGGAGTATTTGGGCGATGCAGCAATATATCAGGGAAAGTCCCTCATCTGAGTCGGATATATTCCGTATCTTGAGACCAACTTTAAGGCTCAAATATGGAATTTGTAAGAAAACTCAATGAAAGGGTGACAACCCTTTTCCGGTCACGTTGGATCAACAAATATTCTGTTGCCGCTTTCCTCTTCTTTACCTGGTTGATGTTTTTTGACAAGCACAATCTGCTTACGCAGTGGAAACTCAGGCAGACGGTTTCTGAACTTGAAGATGCCAAGCGGGAGTACGATGACCTGTTGATCGCAACCATAAAGGAAAAGGAAAACCTTGAAAGGAATAAGGAGAAATTTGCCCGTGAGAAGTATTACATGCACAAGCCTGGAGAGGATGTGTATATCATTGAACGGGCCCACTAAAAGCGATTCTTGAATGAGCGTATTGGTAAATAAGGATTCACGTATCATCGTACAGGGTTTTACAGGGAAGGAAGGTACTTTCCATGCCAGCCAGATGATCGAATACGGCACCAATGTCGTGGGTGGCGTGACACCAGGAAAAGGAGGCCAGGTCCACCTCGACAGACCGGTATTCAATACGGTGGAAAATGCAGTCCGTGAGGCAGGGGCAGACACTTCAGTGATCTTTGTTCCCCCGGCTTTTGCCCCGGATGCGATTATGGAAGCTGCCGATGCCGGTATCGGTGTGATCGTGTGTATCACAGAAGGGATCCCTGTACAGGATATGGTGAAGGTAAAGGCATTTCTCGAAGACCTCGATGTACGCCTCATTGGGCCCAATTGCCCGGGAATTATCACACCGGAAGAAGCCAAAGTGGGGATCATGCCCGGTTTTATTCATCGAAAAGGAACGATCGGGATTGTGAGCCGGTCAGGAACGCTCACCTATGAAGCCGTTGACCAGGTGACCAAAGCTGGTCTCGGACAGTCTACATGTATCGGGATCGGCGGAGACCCGATATGCGGAACGACCACAAAGGAAGCTGTTGAGCTTCTTATGCATGATCCTGAAACAGAGGGGATCATTATGATCGGTGAGATTGGCGGGAATATGGAAGCAGATGCCGCAAACTGGATCAAAGAACATGGGACCAAGCCTGTGGTCGGGTTCATCGCCGGAAAAACGGCGCCGAAAGGAAGGACCATGGGGCACGCAGGCGCGATTATCGGTGGAAAGGATGATACGGCAGAAGCGAAGATGCAAATCCTTGAGGCTTGCGGTATCCACGTCGTGCAAAGTCCCGCCCACATCGGGAAAACAATGGCTGAGGCTATAAAGTAACCCGTTCTTTATCAGCAAAATTTGATTCAAGTTTCATGAGGGGCAGTTCAATAATGAACGTTGTCCCTTTTCCTACTTCCGTGTTGAAATGGATCTTGCCATTGTACGACTCGATAATGTTTGATGACATGGCAAGGCCAAGGCCGGTGCCTGATGATTTTGTTGTGAAATTCGGATAAAATACCTTCTGCTTCATGTCATCCGTAATTCCTTTCCCGTTATCGCTGATTTTTACGATGCCCATATGACCATCCTTGAACAGTTCAATATCAATTTTTCCCCTCTTTGAATCCGGTATCGCCTGAATGGCATTTTTCAGGATATTGTTGAAGACCCTGATCAGCTGGTTCTTGTCCGCAAATACGGTGAGTTCATCAATGGGGACATACAGGTTGATATCCATATCCTCCCTTTTGCGAAACAGGTCATGTACGGACGTGATGACCTCGTTGAGGACAGTCTTTTCATTCACCGACTGGGGCATTTTCGCAAAATTTGAAAACTCGTTTGCAATTCTGGTTAATCCGTCGATCTGCTCGATCAGGGTCTGGCTTACCCTTCCAACCAGTGAATTCAGGTCTGCACGTTTATCTCTGATGGCATTTTGCAAATATTGAATACTGAGTTTCATCGGGGTCAGCGGGTTTTTGATCTCATGGGCAACCTGCTTTGCCATTTCACGCCAGGCAAGGTCACGTTCGTTTTGTGCAAGGAGCTTGGCTGAAATGTCAAGTTTATGGATCATTTCATTATAATCTTTGATCAGCTCCCCGATCTCATCCTCATTTTTCCATGGAATTGGCTCATTCTTCTTGCCAAGCCTGATCATTTTCATTTTGTCGCTCAACTCTGAGAGCGGTCTTGTAATCGAGTTTGCAACCGCGATCGCAAGGGCAACGGCGATGAGGAACAGGAAAACATATGCATTCAGCAGATTGCTGAACAGGTGTGCTCCGGGATCGTTCCTGTCGCTGAGCGTGTCAATGTCGGGGAATTCAATATACCCCAGCGGTTTGTTTTGATTGGATGTGATCCCGATAAAGCCTATCGCAGCAGGTTGGTTGAACAGGATCCTTTTCTCAATGGTGAAGTTCTTGTTGCTCAGGTCCAGCAACATCTTGGAAATGAAACTCATTTTGACCGGAGGAGGCATATTCCCGTCCAGTAGCAGGTCATTCTGGAGTGTCAGGTTTCCGTCCGGGTCATATATTTTCGATCTCGAGTTGTTCGCATATGCGACCTTGGCTGCCTGTGCCACGGCTCCCTGCCAGGTCCGCATATTTGTCGATTGATTGATCGATGTCGACAATGTCTGTAGCCGGTCTTCATACCTTTTTTCCTGATCGACCTGGGTCGTGCTCCGCATGTAGAATACGGTGACAATTCCGATGATAATGAATGTGAGCAGGATAATGAATACGATTGCCAACTGGATCCTGTTTCTCAGTGTGGGGCGCGATGAAAAAGAAATATCCATCGATTCCGGCATAAATCGCCCAAAGGAGTTTACGATCGCCAGGATGAAGAGCAAAATGCTGTAAATCGTAAAAATGTAGGAGAAGAGAGAAATCACGCCAACCGGCCCCTGGATCCCTTTACCCGCAAACAAGATGAGTCCACTGTCTGTCATTTTCGATAGCTCGCTCCTGTTCAGGATCTTTCTTTCAGAAAATCCTGATTCCACTGGTGTATAGAGTTCATTCAATACAATCGGGTAATTGTAATTGTAATTGAACACCATCTGGTCCCCCCTGTAAATACCGAGGCTGTATTTTGCGGGTAGCCGGGGCAGCCATTCGAGCAACCTTTGTTCTATATCACCCTTCTCGCTTGCCAGTTTTTGTTCAACGGTCTGGAGTGTCTCCACTCTTTTCAGATAATCGTTGTCCTGCTGGTACTTGTACAGCAGCACAGAGGAGAATCCGGAAATCGCGATTAACCACGTGATCACCCAAACCACGGATTTTGAACCTTTTTCGATGTACAGGTCAAGCAGGGTGCTTGAGATGAAAACAGCGAGGAAAAACCCGAAAAGCGATGCGCCGATCGGGATCATGCTCAGGAATGGCAGGCTGCATAACCCTGCGATCACCAAATGGGCGATTCTGGTATACAGGTTCGGGACAAGTTTGATATTTTGCCTGATGAGTTCGTGGATGAACACAAGCGATGCCAGTGTGAACAAGCCAAAACCAAAGAGGCAAAGGAAATGATGCGTGTTGAAAAAAGAGATGTTTTCGAGGTCGAGGTTCAGGTTGGAATGGATGACCACCGACCTCATCAACCAGCTCAATAGCCCTGTCACCTGGATAAGGATCAGGAAGTTTCCGATCGAGTTGAGGTGAATTACCCATTTTTTATCTTTTTCCCGGTCGATGGCACCTGCAAGGATTGAAGTCAGTTTTGAGATGATCCATAAAAGGATGGCCCCATCCAGGACAAAGTCAAAAAGGGAATACGGGATGGACTGGTCAAGGAACAGGCTCTGCAGATAGGATACTTCGTCAAAATAGGCATGGTAGCCAATCACGAAGGAGAGTGCCCTGATCGCCAGTACGGTTGCAATTTTCAGCATTGTGGCATTATTCCTGCCGATTGCCGTCTGGAAATGGTTGACGAGGGGAAAAAGCAACTGGATGGCACAAAAGATGCAGATGACGAGCAGGGTCAGGATCGCATATTGGCTTGCTTTCGGAAGGGAAGGGCCAATGATATGGATTGAATAAACAGCATCACCCTCAACTGAATGAACGGTCCGCTCAGTCGATGCACGTTCAAATTTGTTCAGGTTTGTCAGTGGCTCAATTCCGATTTTTCCTTTCGTCGATTCCTGGTTGATCAGGGGGATCTTGACAAATGCGATGTAGGTATCCCCGCTATTGAAAAGCGTATATCTCTTGATCAGGTAGTCTTCAACATGGTCGCTCAATACGGCGGGAAAGGATGTGATATTCAAGTACTGGGGGTCCACGACCAGGCCCGGCTTGCTCCAGTACATCAGGCTGTCATTCTTGTAGAGGTAAACCGAAAATGGTTTTTCAGACAGGACGGTCAGCTCCTGGATGACATCATTTGAAAGGATCTTTTGCTGATGGAGGGAACTGAGCAGCCGTTCGAACAGCGCTTCGTCCAGCAACGTGGAAGCAACATCCTTCTCGATCTTGTGCAGGTCTGCTTCGAGGCGGTTGGCAATCACTTCTTCATTATGGAAATACCGGTTTGATTGCTGTATCAGGATAATGCTCCCCAGCGATATCAGGAACCCGGCAATCCAGTATGAGACCTTCATGAATAGACCTATTCAAAATGTATTGAACAAGAGATATTTAAACATAAAGATAAAATATAATTCATTATTTGTGCTGATTTTGGAAAACGGATGGAACAATTCATATCGTCGCATTTGTTAATTTCGGTGTGCACCTTTGAAAGTCTTTCGCTGCGGTTCATGCTATCGCCATACGCTTTAGCATGAAGCCGGGGAGGAAAGTCTGGACAACGTAGAGCGCCGCACCACCTAACGGGTGGGTCCCGCGCAGGCGGGAACAGAAAGTGTCACAGAAACGAAACTTCCTGCTCCACATCAATTTTGTTGGTGTCCAGAGCAGGTAAAGGTGAAAACGTGCGGTAAGAGCGCACGGCGGCCCTTGGCGACAGGGATCGCGGACAAACCTTGTGGGTTGAAATGCCATGTAAACCCCGTGACCCAGGGCCTGTTTTCAGGCCCTGGGTGTCAGGTTGCTCGCCTGGCCTTCTGGTTCAGGAGCCCGGGGAGGGTAGGCAGATAGATCCCGAAAGAGATTTCGGGAGTAGATAAATGAAAGACGTCCCGATTTTAATCGGGATTACAGAATCCGGCTTATTGACAAGGTGCAAATAAAAAAAGGTGCGCTTCCATTGCGAAGCACACCTTTTTTATTTTTTGCCCAGCATCCCTATTCCGTCGCCTGGTTGTTTCGTGCCCCAAAATCAAAGATCAGGGAGAAGCGAAGGGTGTTGTCCAGCGGACTACGCACATTCCCGGTTGGAACCAGGTACGAAAGGTTCATCCCGAAAATATTGTATTTGATCCCCAGGCCAAGCGTCAGGAATTGCCTGTTCCCTTTTGTGGGGTGCTCGTAGAAGTACCCTGCCCGTACGGCAAATTGCTTTGCATACCAGTACTCAAGGCCAAAGGCGTACGAAATTTCACGCAACTCTTCCCTGAACCCGTTAGGTGCATCGCCAAATGAACCGAAGACACCTTCAAAAAGGCCTTTTTCACGGTAATCCAGTACGCCGTTTCCATCAGCATCGGTTGTATCCGGTGTCGGGACGAGCAGTTTGTTGAAGTCTGTTGTAATGGTCAGCCGGTTGTACTCATCGAAATCTATATCAAGGGCAGCGCCGATGCCGAGGTTGCCCGGCAGGAAATCCCTTAATGACGATCGTGTGTAGGAGATCTTGGAGCCCAGGTTGGAGATATTCATCCCGATCCTCAAATTGGAGGAACTGCCAATATTCATGGGGGTCAGGTAGGTAAAAGAGATATCCACCGCACCTGCGATCCCGGGCACGATATCAATGTTGTCCACCTGCTGGCCTGCAGCCAGATTGGAGAAAATGAATTTACCGGTCAGGCCTGCAGAAAGTTTGTCTGAGAGTTTCCTGGCATAAGCAACGGCAACTTCAAATTCATTTGGCCTGCCAATGCCAAGAGCTTCACCGTTGACATCCGTGAAAGCAATTTCTCCAAGTGAAAAATAACGAAGGCTTGCCCCGATAGTTTGCAGATCATCCAGTTTTTTGAACCCGGACAAATATGCCAGGTATACATCTGTCAGACCCAGGTTCCTGAGCCAGGGTGAATAGGTGGCGGATAATCCGATATCCTGTTCGATAAACGCAAGTTTTGAAGCATTGTGGTGCATCGTATTTGCATCGGGAGAGATGGCAATTCCCGCGTCTCCCATGCCGGCGGCACGTGCGTCAGGAACGATTCTTAGGAACGGAACTGCTGATATGATGGTATTGGGACAATCAAGTCCCCCATTTTGGAAACCACAGTCTTGTTGCCCATTCAGGCTGAAACTGCTTCCCAGAAGGAGTGATAACAGCAAAAACCAGCCGCTTTTGGTAAACTTCATCTGATGTTCGTTATTTTAATGCGCAAATATAATGATTTAACAAAGGTCAATATTTTGTCCGTTGGATTATTTTATGATCACCATTTTCTCAAACTCACTGCGCCCTTTCTGGATTTCTCCCGGTGTTCGATATTCCAGTTCCACATGATAGAAGTAGATCCCCTCTGACAATTCTCCGCCCAGGGAATTGCCGTCCCAGAAGATCCCGTCCACCTGGCTGCCGTCAGAAAAAACTGTTTCCTGGATCGTATGCACCAACTGGCCGGACGAGGTGAAAATGCGGATCCGCACATCCAGCTGGCTCCCCGGACGATTATGCGAAAACCTGAATCGTGCAAAATCAGAAACCGGGTTCGGATAGCAGAGTACGTTCTTTAGCGCAATCTCTGCATTTGGAGCCACAACAAATTCAGTATACTCCTTTGAGAAATGGTTTGCAATGTCCCATGCTGTGATTTCTATGGTGTGCCTTCCTTCCTCGAGGTCAAAAAGCGGGAAGCGGGCTTCCCCGGAGGTGAAATCATCCATACTGGCCTCATAAAAGTCATTCAGGATATAGGAGTTGCGGGTATCGCCATCAAGGACGGCCTCGAGGTCATGCCCGATACTGGACCCTGACACATTGATACCGGTTTCGTCAAACAACTTTACGATGAGTACCGGGTCCTTTCCGGTCGTGCCGCCAAATTCGAAACTTTCATCATCCATGAAGATCTGGATCTCAGGTCCTTCATTATCGCTGATCTCGGGCTGTGATGCCCCACCTATGATGAATTCTGAAAAATATCCATGGGCATCCCGGTTGACCCGATCGCTGGCATAAAAACTGATCTTCCCTTCACCGTATTCGAAGCGGATATCCTGCGGGACAACGAAGGAGAATTCAAACTCGCCGTTCTCTATCGTGGCATTTCCCTTGAAAATAACCCGGTTCTGGATGTCGAATTCCCTTTCAGAGCTTTCTTCATCATTTCCCCTCGTTTTGGCAACCTGTACCTTGTCAAAAACTGTTGACTGCAGTTCCCCGTTGAAATTGCTGATGATTTGCCCGTTCGCACCGCCGATGTACCCCTTGACCGTCACTTTTTCAAGGGCCCGGATGGTATCCACCACTTCCCCGATGTAGGGTTTGCCGTTCATTTCGGTGGCAATGACCTGGTATTCAGGGATGGCCAGCTTCATGGCCGGGTCTCCAATGATCGAGAATTTCCGGGCATTCTGGATCCTCGTGGCATTCGTGGAAATGGAGTTTTTGGAAATGCGCATAATCTCCCCAATCGTCAGGTAGTGGCCCTCCACCTTTTTGAAGAGGTTGTCAAATACGGCCCGCGTGAGCAGTTCATTTTGTCCAGAGTATACATCCCTTGTAGTGGTCATCAGGGCGATTGCACCACCATCGGGGTTTTTAATGGCCCGTTCACCTGCCGAATTGTAGAGGGGCTCATCATAGCCCGTAAAGGAACAGGTCGCGGTGATAAACAGTGGCATCCTGAAGGGATTGTTCCATGCCTCGATATCCTGCCCCCTGAGTACCCGTTCATCCGCCAGCCCTTCCTGCCCGCCATGGCCCAGGTAATTGTACACGAGCACGCCCTTGAAAATGTTATTCTGGATCGTCGTATTCACCTCCGGATACCTTTCCCCCCCGGGTGTGGAGACTTGCTGATAGGCATCCAGGTATACTTTCTCCTGGTTGAACACAGGATGTTCCTGCAGGTTGGTTTTTGCAATTCCTTCGATCTGTCGCAGATGCAGGTCATAATCACCATCATCCGCCATAAACATGATCCTGTTGCGCCAGTCCCCAAGTGTCTGAGGCGCTGTGTCATACCTGATGATCTTGTTGATGACCTGGTCAGCTTCTGCTGAAGTCTGGACCGGGATCCTGCCTACGGAAATATCAAGTGTACCTGAGTCAATATCACCGTCATCATCGCTGAGCAGCCCATAATAGTCATCTGTCGGGTAGGAGAAGACCGGGTGGAGGCTGGTCCTGGTTTCATAGGCCACGATATAATTATCGTAGGAGATGGCGGTGTTCCTGTTCCTATAATCATAAGTGGCGTCGCCAAGCAGCAGAAGGTATTTGAAATCTGCCGACCTTTTGTGAAACATCCTTGCGAGTTCCCTGATTGCAGTCGGGTCAGCTGAGCCGCCACCAAATTCATCATAAACCGCGGTAATCTCAATGGTGATCGCATCAAGTCCGCTGTGGGTGTTCCTGTGTGCAGCAAGTTTTTCTGCCGCTGACCTGAAATCGGGATGGTACAGGATCACCATTTCAGGTGCAGGGAGTCCATGGAGGTTCTGGTTGGCCACTTGACCGACAAAGGAGGGTTTTGTAAATACCGCATCGGGGTCAAACACGACAAAGCGCTTGTTTGCCTGGTTGTTTTGCACATCAAAGATGACCTGGCTGCCAGATCCCTGATTGACATAATTTGCCGGTTGAAGCGGATCCGAGATATCCCAGATGAGCAGGTCAGCATTCCCGTTTTCGATCCTGAAACGAACCTTTTCGTAGTTTCTGGTCCGTGCATCACTGATCCAAAGCGGCCCCCCCCGATACTCCAGGTTTTTCCTAAGGGTAAATTCGATGAAGTCGAGCCAGGCAACACTTGAGGGGTTGTTCCCTGCCGGATAGTCAATGCGGACCAGCTGGCTACCCGGTGCATTTGTGAAATGTCCTTCAAGCACACGGAAGCGCGCATAATCCACATCGAATTTGGTCACCTGTACGGAGGGAATTGACTGGTTATATGTATTTGGTCCGACTGTAAATTGAAAACTGCTTGTACTCCCGGACCGTGCTGCAACACCAACCCTGAAGCTGCTGGAATCTCCTGTCGACAAACCTTCAAAGTCAAAGATTTCCGAATAGCTTTTGGTGCGCTGATTCGAAAACTCGTCACCAAACCATTGTGTCCCGCCCCCGGGGCTTTGATATTTTCCCAGGATGTTGATCCTGTCATCATTGAGGACTTGCAGGTCGTCATACGTGGAAGCAATGTATTCAACAGTATCCGGAGACTCCGCATTCTGAATGACGGTAGCCTCATCACTGCTTATTTTGATAAAGTAATAATTAAAGTCGTCGTACGGATTCTTTTGATAGGTGTATTTGTCCAGGTTTCCGTGATAATGCCACTTATTCGCCCCCTCTCCGTAAAAGAGGATGTAATCACCTGCATCAAAACTGCCATCATCAAGGCCACGGCGCCATGTGAATACCTCCTCGAGGTCATCTATACGGGGATCTTCAATGTTCTGCGGAATGATCCCCCCGCCATTGGACAAGAGCTTGATCTGATCCGGATTGATGCTTCCCAGGTTGGAAATCCCGGCCTGATCCCTGAGGAAAGCTGCATCAAGCCTGTACAAGCCTTCTTCTGAGATGGAAATTTTGTAGATTTCTCCGTTGCTCAGTTCTGACACAGCCTTGAAATCATTTTGGGCCAATCCATCATGCCCCAATATCGTGAGGAGAAATAGACTAAAGAACTGCAGGACTGTTTTCTTCATACCAGGCCGTTGGAGAAATCTGGGAACCGCTATAGAAACGTCGGGCTTTTTTCCTGTATTGCACATGATGACGGAATTTGGAAGACAAATCGAAATAAATACAAACCAATTGTGGTTGAATCCGTTATTTTCGTTTACCATGTAAAAGATTAGTCAAGCTCATTTTGTTCTCAAAGTTAAATACACATCCCTTTATATTGCATGTGGCCTGCATGATTATCGCTTTCTTGTCTTGCACAAGTCAGCTGTCCAGCCAGGATCCCATTTTCAGTCAGTTCTTCAATGCGCCATTAGTGATGAATCCTGCCATCGCCGGTGTACGCAATGAGGCAAATATTTTCCTGAATTACCGAAGCCAGTGGGGTGGTTTGCCCAATGCATACGAAACCTATGCTGTTTCCTACGACCAGTTCTTTGAAGACATCAACAGCGGCCTGGGTGCGCTCCTGTTATCCGATAATGCAGGAAACGGGATCCTGCGCACAACGAAACTTGCGGCAATCTACAACTACAGGCTCCAGCTTGCTGATGCACATTTTGTGAAAGGCGGATTCGAGTTCGGGATCGTACAATCACGGATAAACTGGGACAAACTTGTTTTCCTGGACCAACTGGATCCAACTTTCGGCGCTATCACGCCTGGTGGGACACCGCTTCCGACGACTGAACTCATTCCTGACCGGAATGCTATCTTTTATGCCGATATCGGGATGGGCCTGATGTACTACAACCCCTTGTTTTACGCCGGCATCAGCGTGAAGCATATCAATACGCCTGATCAGTCATTTTTGGACCAGAATACAAATCTCTATCCGGGTTTGCCCATCCGGTATGCAGCGCAGGCCGGGGGTGAATTCCTTCTGTTTGACGGGAGCGGAGCTGTTTGGCCAGTATATCTTTCTCCTTCTGCGATCTGGGTCAGTCAGGGTGACCTGAAGCAACTCAACGCCGGCGTATTCGTGCATTTTGGCAATTTTGGACTGGGGGGCTGGTTCCGGACTGCATTCCAGAATCCGGATGCGATTATCGGTGCGGCCAGCTTCAGAATTGGACGGATCAAGGTCACCTATAGTTTTGACTACACCATTTCTGCACTCGACCTGAGTGGCGGAACGCATGAACTGGGTATTGGTATCAATTTTGATGGTCAGATCCAGGAATCAAGGTATAATGACTGTTTCAGATTATTCCGGTAAACCTGCCGGTTGCAAAATAACACCTGCTGATATTCGTTGTAAAACAGTATATTTGTCGTCTTTTAAAAAGGAGCTTTAAAATGGATAGATTTTTCAAGGTGTTTATGTTTGGTTTACTCGCCATTTCGTTGCTTGGCGCATGTAAACAGTCTGAAAGATCCTCTGCCACTGGCTGGAAGTACAATGACCAGGAGTGGGGTGGATTTGAAAAGAAGGACTACGAAGGACAGGTGACCGGGCCAAACCTTGTTTTTGTTGAAGGCGGGACCTTTACGATGGGTTTGACAGAGGAGGATGTGACTTATGACTGGGATAATGTACCCAGGCGGGCAACCGTATCGTCATTCTACATGGATGAAACAGAAGTTTCGAATATCAACTACCGTGAGTTTGTCTACTGGAACAGGCGAGTCTATGGCGAGTCATATCCCGAGGAGTGGACAAGTATCCTTCCTGACAGCCTTGTCTGGCGTGAGGAACTTGCCTACAACGAACCACTTGTAGAAACATATTTCAGGCACCCATCCTATGATGACTATCCTGTCGTAGGCGTGACCTGGGAACAGGCCAAAAAATACTGTGCATGGAGGTCAGATCGAGTGAATGAAATGATCCTGATTGAAAGAGGGATCATAAATCCGAATCCTGACCAGAAAGATGCGGATAACTTTAATACCGAGGCTTACCTGACAGGGCAATACCAACCCAGTGTGCGCAAAAACGTAAAAGATTTTAAGACAGGAGGTGAGCGGAATGTCCGGTTTGACGACGGGATCTTGTTGCCCGCTTACAGGTTGCCAACTGAAGCTGAATGGGAGTATGCTGCATTGGCCCTCCAGGGCAATCTGGCTTCCCCGAAAGATGAGTTGGTCACAGACAGGCGGATCTACCCATGGGATGGTGCGACTGTGCGTGAAAGGACACGGAATAAACAACAGGGGAGGATCCTCGCCAACTTCAAGAAAGGAAGGGGAGATTATATGGGAGTAGCCGGAAACCTGAATGACAATGCGGCATTCCCTGCGCCTGTGCGCACTTACCTGCCAAATGATTTTGGATTATATAATATGTCCGGGAATGTATCGGAATGGGTCGAGGACATCTATCGTCCATTGACAAGCGAAACACTCCGGGATGTGGAACAACAAGACCTGAATCCATTCCGGGGTAATGTGTTCAAGGAAAAAGTACTCGATGAAACTGGCCGTCCTGTTGAAAAAGACAGCCTTGGACGCCTGCGCTATCGGGTCGTGGTTGATTCAACCGTTGCAAACCGGGAAAACTACCAGAAAGGTGACGTCAGGACATACCGGGATGATGATAGTGAGTTTGTCAATTATGCATACGGTGAATCGACATTGATCAATGAAAAGTCCCGTGTCGTCAAAGGTGGGAGTTGGGCTGACCGCCTGTATTGGCTTTCTCCCGGTACCCGCAGGTTTAAAGACCAGGACAAGGGGGATAAGACAATTGGATTCAGATGTGCGATGCACCATACTGGCGGGGCCTCCGGAAATGATGAAACAGGAGGTCATGTCTTCAAATCCAACAAGAAGCCAACGAAAAGGAGATATAAGTAAATCAATATTGAATTGGGATAATTGAACGATACCCTCACGCGACCATTTTCGCGTGAGGGTATTTTAATTGAATGAGCATGTTGTCTGTACAAAAATTATATGGGTATTTTTTGGATCACCCGGTGATTTGTACCGATACCCGGAAGATAGCACCCGGATGTATCTTTTTTGCCCTGAAAGGCCCGAATCATGATGGCAATCAATTCGCTTCCGAGGCTCTTGCCAAAGGTGCTGCATATGCAGTCGTGTCAGACCCCGACCTGAAAGGAGCGTCATATTTGCTTGTGGAGGATACGCTTGATGTCCTGCAGAGGCTGGCCACATATCACAGGAACCAGTTTGATATACCCGTCCTCGGGATCACCGGTTCCAATGGGAAGACCACAACAAAGGGCCTGTTCAAATCGGTGCTGCAACAGAAATACAGGACGCATGCCACACGCGGAAACCTGAACAATCATATTGGCGTGCCGCTCACGTTGCTAGAAATGGGGAAGGGGACTGAATTTGCCATCATCGAAATGGGTGCGAATCATGTAGGGGAGATTGCAGCACTGTGTGAAATAGCACGACCCGATGCAGGCCTGATCACGAATATCGGAAAAGCACACCTTGAAGGTTTTGGCGGTATTGAAGGTGTTTTCAAGGGAAAAAGTGAGTTGTATCATTATATCAGATCTGTGCATGGAACTTTTTTCCTGAATGCAGAGGACCCTTACCTGGTTCGGCATTTGCAAAACGATCCTGATCTCATCACTTACGGCCATTCAGAGGATTTCGATTTTCATACCACAAGACTGGAAGGAGATTCGGCATTGAAATTCAAATATTCACATGCGGGGAAAGATTATTTATTTGAGTCAAGCCTTTATGGGGATTATAACCTGATCAACATGACAGCAGCGGTCGCGGTAGGCGTGCATTATGGCGTGCCTGTTGCTTCGATACAGGAAGGCATCGCTCGTTTCAGGACGATGGAAAACCGTTCACAGGTGATCCGGAAAGGTGACAAAACGATTGTCCTTGATGCATATAATGCAAATCCGACAAGCATGCGATCAGCCATCGATGCGTTTCGAGTGAATTTCGGTAGAGGATTGCTGGTCCTTGGAGACATGAAGGAATTAGGGGAAGAGAGTGAAAAATACCATCAGGAGATCGTGGATCAGCTTGCGGAGGACTCCTGGCCAGAGGTGGTCCTCGTTGGTGAAGAGTTCGGGAAGGTCAATAGGCCGGCTCATTTTATGCACTTCAGGAATGTGGAGAAACTGAAGGATCAGTATTCGCCGGAATCATTCCAACAAACAAGTATGCTGGTCAAGGGATCTCGTTCCATGCGCCTGGAAGCCTGGCTGGATCAGGAAAACAGCTGAAATACCCTGGGAGAAAGCATATTGGATCGGGCAAGTTCATAATCCTTCAGGGTGCAGGGCACATAATTTCCACTTTCGGTCCTGATCCACCATTTTCCCGAGCTCAGGCTTTTGATGAAGGAGATATGGATATCAAACTGATCGAGGATCACAGAATACTCCTGTACATCCTGTTTTTCTTCTGGCTTCTCAGAGATGCTCAATGACCTGGCATCAAGGTAGTACCAGATCATCTGTGCAATCAGGTGGGCTGTCATATCCTGCATATCAAGCTCCGGGACGTAATGGGTAAATGCAATGGAATTCAGTTTTTCATTGAACCCCAGAAAATGCATCAACTGGCATGCTTCGTAAGCAGAGATCTTTGTATTTGAAATGTTTCGTTGTGCGGGTGCTTCCTTTTTATTCAGGGAGCGGATAGAGAATGAAATGGCCTGGCAGTCCCGAAGTGCCGGTTCTGATTCCAGTATTTCATTCTTCAATATGCCCATCCGGATGACTTCAAGTCCCGGGTGGTGTGCCCAAGGCTGATGATTGAACAGGTGTTTTTGTGTCCCGATCAGCACGATCTTGTCAAGGAGTTTTGCATGCTTATCATCTATCGCGTTGTGTTCCGGAGCGACATCCACAATGCCAAGGGATTTTGTACCTGGCACTTCCCTGTTACTCAGGATTTGTGCATTCAGGATATGATCATGCGTCCCAAAAACGATGGATGTGATCTTGCTTTGGCTCAATTCTGTGAGCAAGCCGGTCAGAAATTCTTCCGTCAGATTTCGGGCGAGGCCCAGGTCAATGAAGTTGATTTTCCCGGAGAGGCGGTTAAACTGGTAGAGCTGAGACCTGATTTTCAGCGATGCGACTTCATTGAGCCCGATCAGGGCCACAGTGTGATGCTCGATAGGATCATCAGCCTGGAAGAAGGTGGTATATGCCGTGAGTGCCTGTTCATCGGATCGAATCTTGAGAAATTGCTCCCTGTTGACTGGCCTGATCCAGTTTTGCAGCATGCTGTAGATTTATATTAAATAAAAGTCTAATATCACTTCTTTTTTTGAATTATGAAAATACAGCATCCGATTTCCAACGGGATCGATTCCATCTCCGGTTTTCTGATAGAATGATTCAAAAATCTGTTCATTCGGGATAGCTCCCTGAAATCAGGGGATACTGGCACTAATTTTGATATCAGTGATTATGTTTATATAATCACGATCTCATTTTTATTTAGAGTTCAATTTTTTTGCCAATGATCGGAAATTTGGATATTTTTGATTTTTATTCT
>JARQTN010000152.1:0-48367 GCA_029976695.1 Lewinellaceae bacterium | reverse complement strand
AGGAGTATTCTGCTTCATCTTAATGTAGGTGCTGGTTTAGCATACAAGTTGTCAAAAAGGTTAAGCCTTGGTTTGGAGTATGAGGTGTTCATCAGTGACAATGACCTTCTGGACGGCTGGGAAGGGACCACATTCCGTGGAAACGACATCCAGCATTTCGCCAGCCTTCGTTTAGGATTAGCCCTTGGAAGCTTTGAAAAACGTGTTGAGCCGCTCTATTGGGTGAATCCGCTTGATGCCACAATGAATGATATTGCTGAACTGAAGCAACGGCCCAAATTCGATCTGACGGATAGTGACGGCGATGGCGTGATCGATATGATCGACCAGGAGAAAGATTCTCCTGCCGGATGTCCTGTGGATACGAGGGGTGTTGTACTTGACAGCGACGGTGATGGTGTTATCGATTGCAAGGATGAAGAGCCCTACTCACCTCCTGGGTACGATGTGGATGCACGCGGTGTGGCACAAGTGCCGAAAATGTACCTCACAGAAAGCGAGATCAATAACCTGATCACGGAAAGGACAGCGGACCTGAAACTTGACTGGTTCCTGCCGATGATCCACTTTGACCTGGACAAATACTATCTCAAGCCAGAATTCTATGGCCACCTGGCACACGTTGCGCAAGTGATGAAGAGCCATCCAAACCTGAAGGTTGTGGCAACCGGATTCACTGATAACAGGAAAGATCCGGCATATAACAATGTATTGTCCTACAACCGTGCAACAGAGGCGGTCAACTATATTGTGGATAATTTTGGAATTCCAAGGGATCGCTTCTATGTGAATTACGATGGGCTCGAAGACCCGATTATTCCAGGCTTGCCGCCTAACCACAACACAACGGTTGAGCAGGAGCACAAGCACTATATGAATCGCAGGGTTGAATTCCGCGTTGCGATGGATGGAGATCGTGATATGAGCCGTCCTGATGGACCTGATGCGGGTAGCAATACACCTGGGTCATCAAGGCCTGGCGCAAAATACAGCGGAAACAGGAATTCAGGATACTAATCACATCGCAGGAATAAACCTGCAAAAAAGAATAAGAAGGAACCGGATGTGGCCCGCAGGTCACATCCGGTATTTTTTTACCTCATTTGAAAGAGGATATTTTCACAGCACAGATAGCTAAGTTGCCTGAACAGAAAACCAATCTGAATGAGATTCAGATACGTTTTCTTCTGCATGATCTATTCCGGGGCGTGTCAGCCTCGTCAGGCATTTTCCAAATCAGTGATCAAGAGGGAGAAATGCCTCTTGTTACCACTACAGGGAATACCTGATCCTGGCGAACAAAGCCCGAACCCGCTTGGTTTTTGTTGGGAAACCTATAGATGGTCTGAATCCGGTTACAGATCTGTGGGAACTATGCAAGCATGCTGACCGGGTTTTCCAGCATCAGTTTTAATGTCTGGAGGAATTGAGCTCCGGTCGCACCATCCACGACCCGGTGGTCACAGCTCAATGTTACCTTCATGATCTTGCCTGGCACGATCTCGCCATCGCGGACGACTGGTTTATCCATAATTCCTCCAACGGCAAGGATACACGCATCCGGCGGGTTGATGATCGCAGTAAATTCATCAATACCAAACATGCCAAGGTTAGAAATCGTAAATGTATTTCCCTGCATTTCCTCCAGGCCCAGTTTGCGGTTGCGGGCCCTTGTCGCAAGGTCTTTTACTTCATGATTGATTTGGCCTAATGATTTGTAGTCAGCATGCCTGATCACGGGCACGAGGAGTCCTTCCTCCACGGCAACGGCCACACCCATGTGGATTTCCCTGTGGTAGGTAATTGTGTCACCTCTCCAGCTCGCATTGACTTTGGGATGCTTGCGCAATGCCATTGCGGTTGCTTTTATGACCAGGTCATTAAAGGACACTTTTTCTGGCAGAATCGCATTGATCTTCTTCCTTTCGGCGAAGGTCTGGGTCATGTCAATCTCGATCGTGAGATAAAAATGCGGTGCAGAGAATTTACTTTCTCCAAGCCTTCTCGCAATCGTTTTCCGCATCTGGGAAACCGGATGATCTCCATACTCAAAATCTGTTGCAGGAATTGCGACACCTGCAGGCGGCGCTTCATATGTCCCGGAAGGTGCAGATGTTCGTGACTCCAGGTATTCTTCCACATCCTTCTTGACCACCCTTCCTCCATCTCCACTACCCTGTATCTCAGCCAGGGAAACACCTGCTTCAGAAGCAATGGATCTCGCCAGAGGGGATGCCTTTACGCGTTTATCTGAATCTGCCTGTTGCGTTTCTGATTTGGGGGTAGAAGTTTCTGAATCATCTGCAGATGAGCCTGAACCCGCTTTGGCAGGTTCGGATGGTTGATCCGTTTTTTCAGTTTCTGATTCAGCTTCAGATGCACCGTTTGCCTGTGCAGCATCGAGTACAGCCTGATAGTCTTCTCCTTCTTCACCAATGACGGCAAGGACCCCATTCACCGGAACTGCGCCTTTCTCCACGCCAATGTAAAGCAGGTAGCCATCGTGAAAATTCTCCAGTTCCATCGTAGCTTTATCTGTTTCCACTTCTGCCAGCACGTCGCCCGGCTCCACTTTATCTCCCACTTGCTTCAACCATTCCACAATAACACCTTCTTCCATGGTGTCGCTAAGTCTCGGCATTCTGATCACTTCAGCCATACAAATACAGGTTTATTTAAACGAGTCGCTAAAAATACTTATTAACCATGAAAAACCAATAAACACAAGGCGAGCCGTATCTGTTTTCGCGAGAATTCATAATTTTATGCAATGCGCTATTCTTCACAGTTAATCGAGGATGCCGTCAACGGGTTTTCGAAGTTGCCTGGCATCGGAAGGAAATCTGCACTCAGAATGGTCCTCCATTTAGTACAGAATGACAGGAAGGCGGCTGCTGAAATAATCAACAGTCTGTCAAATATGGAGGAGAACCTGAAGACCTGCAGGCGGTGTTTCAATTTTTCGGATCATGAAGTTTGCGAAATATGCAATAACCCGGTGAGGGATCATTCCGTCATTTGTGTGGTGGAGAGCATTCGGGATGTGATCGCGATTGAAGAAACTGACCAGTTTCACGGCACTTACCATGTGCTGGGCGGGGTGATCTCGCCGATAGACGGTATCGGACCAGCTGATCTGAATTGTGAGGAACTTTTCAAAAGAGTGGAAGAAGAAGATACAAAGGAACTGATCATGGGACTCAGCCCGACCATCGAGGGGGAGACGACCATCTTTTATATTTCAAAAAAACTGAAGCACCTCGATGTGAAGCTTTCTGTCCTCGCCCGGGGAATCTCCTTTGGTGGTGAACTGGAATATGCAGATGGGCTCACCCTGGGCAGGTCCATCCTTTCAAGAACTTCCTATGTCCACCTGGGTGAATAAGTCTGCCGGGAATTCATGAAGTTATCCATTATCATTGTCAGCTATAATGTCTCTGCATTCCTTGAAAATTGCCTGAAATCTGTCTTCAGGGCCCTTGACCAGATGGAGCATGAGGTATGGGTGGTGGATAACCATTCTGTGGACAATACCGTATTCATGCTCAGGGAGCGCTTCCCCGATGTAAAGCTGATCGAAAATCATGAAAATGTGGGTTTTGCCGTTGCAAATAACCAGGCCATCAGGAAAGCAACCGGGGAATATGTGCTTTTACTGAATCCCGATACAATCGTTTCAGAAGACTGTTTTGCAAGATGCACCGGGTTTATGGAGGAGCACCCGGATTGCGGTGCGTTGGGCGTGAAAATGTATGACGGGTCCGGTGCGTACCTGCCGGAGTCCAAGCGTGGATTCCCGACGCCATTCGCTTCTTTCACAAAGATGACGGGTCTGTATCGCTTGTTCCCCAAATCCGGGTTCTGGAATCAATACTACCTGGGGCACCTGGATGAGGATGAGACGCACGAGATCGATGTATTGACCGGCGCATTTTTCTTTATGCGGCGGTCTGCATTGAACAAGGTCGGGGGACTGGATGAAGACTTCTTCATGTACGGGGAAGATATCGATCTCTCTTTTCGGATCAAGGAAGCAGGTTACCGGATATTCTATTTGCCAACGACCAGCATCATTCATTTCAAAGGGGAATCGACAAAAAAAGGGAGCCTGGACTATGTGAAAACATTCTACCAGGCAATGATCATATTTGCCCGGAAGCACTTCAAAGGGACCCGAAACAGACTGATGGTGCGTCTGCTGAAAATTGCCATCTATTTTGCCGGAATCTCCAGTTTCCTGTCAGGCAGGATCAAAGGGATGATCCCGATGGCTCTGGATATCCTGCTGATGGCCATTTCGATCCTCGGTGTGACTTATTTTTGGGCAGTTTATTATTACCAGAATCCAGGACATTTTGACCGGAATTTCTACATGATCAACATGCCGGTTTACATCCTGACCCTTGCAATCGCCTTGCGGCTGAGGGGAGCTTACCACAGGTTTGTCCAGTGGAAACCATTTTTTTTGGGGCTCTTCTTTGGCGGGGTGGCCATCCTGATCCTGTACGCACTCTTCCCGCTTTCACTCAGGTCGTCGAGGATTGTCATTCTGCTTTTTCTTGGCTCTTTCCTGGTTGCCGGGTCAGCCTTCAGGTTGATTTATGAACGTCTGACCGAAAATCGCGCCGGAAACAGAAAAAACCGTCGCGTCCTCTTCGTCGGGCAAGTTGAAGAATACAACAGGATCAGGGAACTGATCAACAGGACAAACCAGAATATTCAAGTCGTGGGGGCTCTGAGTGTCCATGAAAAGTATGATCACCACATTTTCCTCAATCATGTCTCGGAATTGCAGGAGGTATGCCAGATCTATGCGATTGATGAGGTGATCTTTTCGAGTGATGCCCTGGACTTTTCGGAAATCACGATGTGGATGACCAGGTTAGGGGCAGACAGGGACTACAAGATCGCTTCCAGGCAAAGCTGGCAAATCATCGGAAGCGCCTCCAAAGATATTTCGGGTGAGTTTTATGGCGTGGATATCGCCTTCAAATTGAACGACCCATTCGTGAAGCGAAACAAGCGATTGGTTGATCTTTTCCTCGCAGTTCTGCTCTCGCTGATTTCGCCTGTGTTGCTTTTCAGCTGGAAGAGACCGCTCCAGTTCTATCGCAATGTTTTTTCCATCTTCAAAGGGAAGTTCAGCTGGGTGGGGTATGCCATGGAAGACCGGTATTTGTCTGAACTGCCAAACCTGAAGCCTGGAGTACTTCAGATTTCAGTTGAAAGGCAAAATGCCCCCGGTGCAAGTTCGTATATTCATAACGTAAACTATCTGTATGCCCGGGATTACCGGGTCATGTTTGACGTGGAACACGTATTCAAGCACCTGTCATTTCTGGACCAAACGATCACAAGGTAATGCAGCGCAAGAAATTGAAAGAAAAGGTATTTCAGCTTCAGGATACGCACTTCGAAGAGGTCGTGCGGATACGCAGGCACTTGCATGCCCATCCGGAACTCTCCTATGAAGAAGAGGAGACGGGCAGGTATATCTCCGGAGTGCTATCCAGGTGGGGTGTTGACCATACGACGGGATGGGGAGGGAATGGCATTGTCGCACTGCTTGGCAAAAAGAAGAGTGGACCGGTAGTCGGGCTGCGGGCCGACATGGATGCACTGCCCATCCAGGAGGAAAATGACGTCCCATACAAATCAACCCACCCCGGTATCATGCATGCGTGTGGCCATGATGTACATACCTCGTCGCTACTGGGGACCATCCGGATACTCAAGGAGCTTGAAGGCCTGATCGAAGGAAGGGTCAAATGTATCTTTCAGCCAGGAGAGGAGAAACTTCCCGGGGGGGCGAGCATCCTGATCGGAGAAGGCGTCCTTGATAACCCGGCACCGGGAAGGATGCTTGGCCAACACGTACACCCGCCCCTTGAAGCGGGAAAAATCGGGTTCAAGGCTGGCCAGTACATGGCTTCAGCCGATGAGATCTACATTACGATCCGTGGACGGGGCGGGCACGCCGCATTGCCCCAGGATTGCATCGACCCAATCACGGTGATGGCACATGTGATCACTTCGCTCCAGCAAATGGTCAGCCGGAATGCCGATCCGATGATGCCGACGGTATTGTCGATAGGCAAGGTGAATACGGTCGGAGGAGCCACCAATATCATTCCTTCGGAAGTGAAGCTGGAAGGCACATTCAGGACTTTCGATGAAGCCTGGCGGGCGGATGCCCATCAAAAAATGAAGACCCTTGTTGAAGGTATTTGTGCAAGCATGGGGGCAACCTGCGAATTCAACCTGATGAAAGGGTATCCATTCCTCTATAATGATCCGGACTATACCACTTTCTGTTTTGAGGAAGCCATTCAGTTTTTAGGGGCCAATCATGTGGTCGAGCTTCCCATGCGCACGACTGCAGAGGATTTCGCCTACTTTTCCCATGAGGTCCCTTCCTGCTTCTACCGTTTGGGCACGGGCAACCCTGCCCGTGGAATCACATCCCCGGTCCACACCCCAACCTTCGATATTGACGAGGAAGCACTGCGTACCAGCATGGGGCTGATGGCCTCGCTGACACTCCGCACTTTGCAACATATCAGGTAAAAATATATTGTAAATTACTTTATATCAGTAAATTACTTTTGGTAAAAAATTTTAATATATTTACTGATAATCGTACCTTGCGATATCCATTTTGGTCTCAACCGAAATAAAAACTACACAATATGCCGAAAGTACTGATCGTCGATGACGAAAAGAGTATCAGACGAACCCTCCGTGACATCCTCGAAATGGAGAAGTACACTGTCGAGGAAGCCTGTGACGGCCTGGACTGCATGGTCAAAATCAAACAACACAAATTTGATATCATCATACTGGATATCAAAATGCCTAAAATGGACGGGATGGATGCCCTGGACCGCCTGCAGGAACTGGCCCCTGAAACCCCGGTCGTCATGATATCCGGCCACGCAACCATTGACACGGCTGTGGAAGCTGTCAAGAAAGGTGCATTTGATTTCATTTCAAAACCACCGGACCTGAATCGACTCCTGATCACGCTCAGGAATGCCATGGACAAGTCCGAGTTGATCCATGAGAAAAAATCACTGCAGAAGAAGGTTCTGAAGTCGAAGACGCAAAAGATCATTGGAAAATCCGAGCCGATCGAGAAGATCCTTCAGACCATCGAACTCGTCGCGCCCACAGAGGCCAGGGTTCTTGTAACAGGTGACAACGGGACAGGTAAAGAACTCGTCGCACGCTGGATCCACGAGAAAAGCCCGCGTTCAAAGTACCCGATCATCGAGGTGAATTGTGCCGCGATCCCCGCTGAACTGATCGAGAGTGAGTTGTTCGGCCACGAAAAAGGGGCGTTTACTTCAGCCGTAAAACAACGCATTGGTAAGTTCGAGCAGGCGAATAACGGAACGATCTTTCTTGATGAGATCGGGGATATGAGCCTGTCCGCGCAGGCCAAGGTGCTCCGCGCACTTCAGGAAAACAAGATCACACGGGTGGGCGGAGACAAGGAAATACCTGTCAATGTCCGCGTGGTGGCAGCCACCAACAAAGACTTGCGGCATGAGATCGCAAGGGGGAAATTCCGTGAAGACCTTTACCACAGGCTTGCCGTGATCATCATAGATGTACCGCCGTTGAGAGAGCGCATCGAGGATATTCCGCTTTTGGTAAACCACTTTTCCGAGGTCATTTGCAAGGATTATGGAATTGCTGTCAAGACCTTTGCCCCAAAAGCGCTCAAGAGGTTGCAGCAATTTGAATGGACGGGAAATATCCGGGAGTTGCGCAATGTGGTGGAACGTCTGATCATCCTGAGCGGGAAAACGATCGGGGAGCATGATGTGGAGATGTTTGTGGCCCCCTCCCAGGGATTCAGCCATGAATTCAAAGCTGTATTTGATCGCTTCAAGTCCGTTGATGAGGTTAAAAAATATATTGAGAAGGAATACTCAGATTACAAATCAGTTGTGTAAGTGGACACGTAATATTGTTTCTACCCTGGAATTTTTCACTTAATTATCATTTGCTTTATGCCTGAAAATTCAGAAAAGGCCCTCCCTTTGCGAAATATGAAGAAATGGTCCCGCCTCAAAGGTGAGAATGCGTGGACGATGTTTAAGGTGATCGCGGAGCTCGTGGACGGTTTTGAATCCCTGAATGCGATTGGACCCTGTATATCCATTTTTGGATCTGCGCGCACAAAGCCGGACCATCCGCAATATATCCTCGCCACAGAAATTGCGGCCAAGCTGACTGAAGCCGGCTTTGGGATTATAACCGGCGGCGGCCCGGGGATCATGGAGGCAGCAAATAAGGGCGCTTCCCTGAATGGCGGGGTTTCTGTCGGACTGAATATTGACCTTCCCCTGGAACAGGGACACAACGAATACATTGATGATAACCGGAACCTGACGCACCGCTATTTTTTTGTACGCAAGGTGATGTTTGTGAAATATGCACAGGCTTTTGTCGTCCTGCCCGGTGGTTTCGGGACGATGGATGAACTTTTCGAGGTGCTGACACTGATCCAGACGAAAAAGATCACGCAAGTCCCGGTGATTCTTGTCGGCTCAAGATTCTGGAATGGCCTGAGAGAGTGGATCGTGGAGACCATGCTCCGGAAAGCGGGAAATATCAGCGAAGATGACCTCGAATTGTTCCCGATCACGGATGACCCGGATGAAGTAGTCCGGCATATTACCGAATTCTATGAGAAAGATGTCGAAAAACTCCAGCCCAACTACGAGCTTTGATGTATTGGTGTTTAGTTGAACAACTTGAAGTTAAAACCAAAGCGAAAATAGTTCTCGAACTGGGGATAGCCGATGACCTGATCGTAGACTTCATCAGACCATACAGAGTTTATATTCTCCCATTTCAGGAATACTTTCAATGAACCGATCTGGATGGCAATGAATGGATCCAGTGCAGGGTAGGAGGATACCATCCGTGTATTGTCCACGTAAAACTGGCCCGCCAACGGGAAGAAACCTGCACCGTTGTACGCGTTTGTGAATCGAAAATCCGTACCCAACTGAAATTTCAGCTTTCTTCTGAAAATCCGGCCTGTGAGCGCCGCCGTGCCCTCAATGATCAGGTTGGGCAATGCGACCTCTTCTGCTTCATAGTTCTGGATCCCGACTGCCGCCTCAAGACGAATAAAGGCGAGTTTGTACGCGCCCCTGAGGTAGATCTGCTGGATGCTGATCGCCTGGTCAAGTTGTGCCGGGAAAAAGTCAGGACCGAAATAGATGTAATTATCGATCAACCACCAGCGAATGGCTCCCTCAAGGTTCCAGCCGGGGTTTCTGTAGGACACTTCCAGCAAATTCGAGTTCACGTTCTTAAAATCGTTTTGCCAAACTGGGATCTGATTGACATACAGGTTTTCCTCGATGAGATCCGGACGTCTTTGATGTATCCTGAGGCGCCCGCCTATCATGCCAAACTTGCTTAGATCCAGTGTTGCGGTCCCGTCCAGGTTGAAGTTGGCGGAGGCATCCAGGAGCCCGAGGTAGCCATGTGCATCCAGCCTGAAACGCTGGAAGATATTTGTCCTGATCCTTCCGTTGATAAACACTTCGTTTCTCCTGCTCTCTACTGGTTCATGGTTGATATTTACAAGCCTGTGCTCAAGCGAACCCGAAAGGCTGTTCCCTTCATCAAGGGCAAGATTGAATCCTGCTTCGTTGATGAATTTTGTATACCCGATGAAATTGCGCAGCCCCCTGTCGTCCGTGACAAAAGGACCGTAATATTCGGCACTCGTTCCAATATCCGAATCTGTATACTTGTACAGGTAGTCATAAAATCTGACAGCATACTTCAGATCAAAGATTTTCCTTGAAGGGCGAATGGAATCCCCCTTTGACAGGATATGGAAATAATGTGCACTGAAAAAATGCCTTTCCCTCAGTGTACTTAATGCGTTGTTCAGATGCACCATCACAGACCTCCTGATCTGTCTGAATTGGGATGCAAGAGAATCATAACTTGTGATCCCCCCATTATTCTGATTCGTGTACGCATTGCTGAGATAACCGAAATAACCGTCATACCTTTCATTCTCACTGTCTACCTGGACACCAGCGCCAAAGTTGGTGAGCCTGTTTCGCTGGTCCTGGTACAGGCCGAGCTGGTTGATCCGGGAGTAAAGGAGACTTAATTTGTATCCTTTCGCAAAGTTCCTCCCGAACTTTGCTTCAAGCATCCCGTCATCCTGGGAGCCTCCCTGGCTCGCATAGAAATCAGCCACCGGTATGTCTGTATCGAAAAACTTGAATCTGTATGGATGAGCAAGGTAAAGGTCATACTGGTGCATGCCGCTATGCACGCCTTTTTGCTGGTATCCCCGGAAGAGCTGACTGCGCGCAGCAGAGCCTACATTACCGAGATTCTGAAAGAACAGGTCCTGCCTCCTTGCCGGATCATACTGGTGAAAATCAAAATCCATCGTGTCCCGGGGCTCCTTCAGGTGGTTTTCAGGATCATGCATATATGTATAGTACAGGTTTACCGAATCAATTTTGATCCAGTCACTGGATTTTGCGAAAGTCGTGTCCTCCATTGGATTCCTTCCGTTGATTCCCTGTCCGGGAAATTGACCCTGTCCTGGAAACTGGGCAATCGCGTGCGCGGGAATAAACAGAAAAAGGCACCATATGATAGACGAGAACACGCCCCCTGAAATCAGCCGCCCCGGTTGTGTGATGAAAAACTTCCCTGTCATGCCTGCATTCATGCCGTAAAAGTAACGTTTCATCACATACTCAAACTGTATGGAGGCCGTTGATTCAGGATCATTTTGAGATGAAAATGCTGTGCCATTCCTGGTACCCGGAAGCAGATAGATGCATGAAATACATTCCTTCCGCAAACGGGGCGTGTACAGATGTCGTCTGCCCATTCAAAACAGCCCTTTGCGCAATCACGCATTGCCCATTTGACTGATAAATCCGCATCATGATTTCCTGACCTGTTGATGGATACAGGCTGGATACATTGAAAGTGCCGTCAGGTGAAATTGTCGGGAATACTGAGAATCGGTGGTTCTCGTTTCTTTTCTGCGCAGGTGCATGAATGGATGAAACCAATCCACAATCCGTGTCCGGCCCGAAGACATACAGCCCTGTCTGCATATCCGAGACCAGCACATTGCCGGATGGCAGGAAGGGGTATATCCCCCATGCTCCTTTATAGGAATTCCCATCAGCTCCCGGGTAAGTGTCATAGCTCCTGGACAAAACAGGTGCTGCCGGGTCAGAGATGTCGAAAACCTGGTATCCGTCATAGTAGTAGGATACATACAGCCTGTCACAAGAAGCGATCAGGTTGTGCGGGATGCTGGTCTGAGCGGATGAGCCGGCATTGAAGGTTCCGACGATTTCTGGGTTCGAGATATCTGACAGGTCTAAAAGCTTGATATCCAGGCCATGGTTTTCATCTGCCATATAATAGTAGCGGCCGTCATCAGAAAGCCAACCGCTGTGGTTGTAGCCGGATTGGGGATAATCACCGGGGGTTAAAATGGCAAGTGTAGCTGGCGATTCCGGGTTTGTGAAGTTAGCGATCACAAGGCCTCCGGGCCCGCAATTCAAAAAGGCAGTGTCGCGCCTGACATAGGCATCGTGGACCTGGGAAATGAAATAATTCGTCCCAAACTTGTTATATGAATTGACAAACCGGGGTTCCGGCGGATCACTGATATCAAGCACGCGCAAGGGGGAATAACCTGAAGTGCCGCCTTTCGCCGCACAGAGGTAGAGCAAGGCGCTTGATGTGTCAATGAAGATGTTGTGCGTCGTGATCACCAGGTCATGCGCATCGTATACGATGCTGACCGCATCCGGCAACTTGTTCAGGTCAATGATTTGCAGGCTACTGCCGCCTTCGTCTGCAACGGCATACAGGTATCCCTTGTAATCATGATAATCCCTGTGGACGATATGGGCGCCCATGGATTTTCCGGCAACAAAGAAGGCTTCGAATGGTGATTCCGGATCCGTCACATCGATGATGTGGGTACCCCTTGTTGAACCGATGATGGCGTATTCATGTCCGTTTATCGCATAGCCCCAGACTTCATTATACCGGTTTTGGTATGCTGAGGACCCAATAATGGAAGGGTCATCCCATTGACCTAACAGTTCTGCCTGTTCTGCCTGCCCGAATACATGTACACTGCACAGGAGGCAAAACAGCATGCTCGCCTGGAAAATGAGCTTATCCATCGTCACCATCCATGCCCATCAGTGCCGGATTGATCCCCATGGATGAGAATCCGCCGTCGTGAAAGAGATTTTGCATGGTTACCTTGCGCGTCAGGTCTGAAAACAGGGCGACGCAATAGTCTGCACATTCCCCGGCATCTGCATTGCCCAACGGAGACATTTGGTCCGCATAATCGTAAAATTCCTTGAACCCCTTTACACCGCTTCCTGCTGTTGTCCAGGTAGGGGACTGGGAAACCGTATTGACCCGTACGCCTTTCTTCACACCATAATGGTACCCAAAGCTTCGTGCAAATGATTCCAGCAGTGCTTTGGATTCTGCCATTTCATTATAGTCCGGGAAAACCCGCTGCGCAGCGATATACGTGAGGGCTACGATAGAACCGCCTTCAGCCATGGCATCAAGGTGATAAGCCGTTTGCATTAGTTTATGAAATGAAATCGCTGAAATGTCAAAAGTCTTGAGCATCCAGTCATGGTTAATGTCAGTATAGCCACGTTTCTTCCGGACATTGAGCGACATCCCGATAGAGTGCAGCACAAAATCGATCTGCCCACCAAGGACATCCATCGATCTTGATAAGAGTTCCTTGAGGTCATCCATGCTGGTCGCATCTGCGGGAATCAATTCAGATCCGGTTTTTTCAGCCAATTCCTGGATTTTGCCAAAACGGAGGGCCACTGGAGCATTTGTCAGGGTAAATGCAGCTCCTGCCTGGTGGCATTTCTCAGCGACATGCCAGGCGATCGACTGATCATCGAGGGCGCCAAAAATAATTCCCTTCTTACCGGCTAATAATTGATGGTCCATGTTCTGTTTTCTTTGATTTCGTTAGGCGACAAAAATACACATTCTACAGTTTCAATAATTCCCTGGCATTCTGGATCGCTGCATCGGTAGGTGGGTCCCCGCTCAGCATTTTCGCAATCTCGTTGACCCTTTCCCGGTTTTCTAACAGGTCGATCACGGCCACTGTCTTGTCTTCCAACTCCTTTTTCCGTACAAAGAAATGGGTCGTCGCTTTGGAGGCGATTTGCGGGGAATGGGTGATCATGATGATCTGGTGCTTCTCTGCCAGGGACTGGATGATCAATCCCATTTTATGGGCGACCTCACCCGAAATGCCGGCATCGATCTCATCAAAGATGAGCGTAGGTAATTCCATTTTGCCGGCCACGACTGATTTGATGCACAAACTCAATCGGGATAACTCGCCGCCGGAAGCAACTTTCCGGATGGGGAGAAGGGTACCTCCCTTATTTGCCGAAAAAAGGAATTCCACCTTGTCTTTTCCGGTCGGAAGGTAATTTTCTGATGGATTGATCGAAACTTCTAACCGGGCATTGCCCATATGGAGCTCGGCAAGGAGTTTCAGTACTTCCTTTTCGAACTGTTTAGCCACCTCCTTCCTTTGATCAGTCAGTTTTCTTGATGTTATTTCCAAGGAGGCTTCCAGCCCGGACCGTTTCATCTCCAACTCCTCAATTTCTGCCCCCAGGGATCCGATGGCTTTGAGTTTTTTCCTGATCTTATCCAGGACCTGGAAAAGTTCTGCATCATCAACGGCCTGGTGCTTTCTCATAAGTTGATAAACCGAATCCAGCCTGCTCCGCACTTCATCGAGCCTGTGGGGATTTCTTTCCATCTGGTCGGCGAGCTTCTGTGCGTTCCGGCTCCATTCCTCCAGGTCAATGGTAATTCGATCGAGTTCTGTACCCAGATCATCAAAAATCCTGACCCCGCTTTTGATATTCCTGATCCTGGTCAGGACTTCCTTCAGGGCAGAAGTCACGGGTTGTTCCCCTTCATCGACCAGAAAAATGGCCTGCCCCAGCACTTCGGTCATTTTTTCACTGTGTTCAAGGAGCGCCTGCTCGTTCTCAAGTTCCTTCAGTTCACCGGGCTGCAAGTCGATCTTTTCAAATTCATCAAGCTGGAAACGGAGAAAGTCCTTTTCCCTGATCGCATCGGCTTCCTCCTGTTTTTTCTGTTCCAGGAGTGCGGTGATCCGCCGGTATTGCAGGTAATCATTCCTGTATGCGCCGAGCAACTTGCCGTGACCGGCCAATGCATCCAGTGCCCTGAGCTGGAATCTTTCCTCCTGCATCTCGAGGGTGTCAAACTGCTGGTGCAGATCCACAAGTTGGTTTGATAGTTCCTGGAGAGTTTTTAACGTGACCGGTGTATCATTGATAAAGGCCCTTGATTTTCCGGATGCATTGATCTCGCGGCGGATGATCGTTTCAGGTTCAAAATCCAGGTCCTGCTCCCTGAAGAACTCCTCAAAATCCGCTTTTGGAATTTCAAAGACGCCTTCGACGACTGTTTTTTCTCCTTTATTGAATTGTGCTTTCGTATCTGCCCTGTTTCCGAGGATCAAACCGGTCGCCCCGAGCAGAATTGATTTGCCAGCACCTGTTTCCCCGGTAATGATATTCAATCCCCTGGCAAGGTCGATATCCATTTCCTGAATGATGGCATAGTTGTGAATATGGAGATGGGTAATCATGACGATCCGGAAACTCGTTCAAAATAGGATGCCCACGAAGTTAGTTATTTAATCTTCTCTGGTATGCAGGATCGATCTGGACCCCCAATTGCCTTGCCTGTTCCATATCTTGCCTGGCTTGCGCCCTGTTGTTAAGCTCAAAGTGCGTTTTTGATCTTTCCAGGTAAAAGACACCCATGCCCGGTTTAAGACGGATTGCCTGGTTCAGGTCTGGAAGGGCATCCTTCGGGCGTTTTAGCATGCGCTTCAACCTGCCTGCTTCATACCAGAGCTCGGCATGGGTAGGTTCTATTTTCAAATACGTTTCGATATCCTCAATGGCCTTTTCATTTTGTCCGGTAGTGGAATAGAGCAGGGATCGATTAAGGTAACCACTGGCTTGTCCGGGTTCGAGTTCCAGCCCCCTGGTCACGTCCTGCAAGGCATCCTGGTACATGCCCAGTGCTGCTTTTGAAGCCCCCCTGTTCACCCAGTATTCCCCCTTGGAATTATCCAGTTCAATGGCTTTGTTGTAATCCTGCAAGGCTTCACGGTATTTTTTCTGGTTAAAGAAGAGTTTCCCCCTGCTGTTGAAAATGCCATCATCGTCCGCTTTCAGGTCGAGGGCCGCATCATAATCGTCCATCGCCTCTTGCACCTTGCCCTGGTCACGGAAATAATTCCCCCTGTTCCGGAATGGGAGTGGTGTAGAATCATAATATTTGAGCGTGTGTGTCCACAAGGTGTCACTGTTTTTCCAGATCCTTGTTTGAGAGAAGGTCATTCCAGCAAAAAGGGCCAGGTAAATCCCCATGCCAGCCATCGCATAAACCTTGTACCTGGGCCTCTTCTCAATGAGTTGATGCCAATAGTACACAAGCATGAAGAAAAGGCCGATGTAGGCAATATAGGTAAACCGGTCTGCGAGAAACGCCTGTCCTGCGCCAACGATCTGCAAGACAAACATGACATTGAATGTAAAAAATAAAATGCCAAAAACCAGTTGCTTCATTTCCCTCACATACGCCCAGTACAATGTGCCGGCAGCTGCAAGGGCATACAGGATCCCGAAATAAAACTTCACGGGAAATTCAGCCGGGTATGGGTAAAGCGGCACCATCTTGTATGGAAAAATGAATTTCAGGACATAGACCCCATAGGTATGGGCACCTATGAACAGGCGCTGGATAAAATTGTATGAAGCCTGTGATTCGAAAGATCCCTGCTCGCCAAGGAAATAGATACCCACGAGTCCGGTGATCAGGGAGAGAGCAAAAAAGGGAATTTTCTCAATGAGGAGGTTCCATTTAAGCTTTCTTCCGAGCAGGTAGTCGATGGCAAGGAAGGAAAGAGGCAGCGCAACGGCCTGGATCTTTGCCAGCATGGCAAATACAGCAATCGCCAGTGCCATGTAGAAGTGTTTCCTGCCCTTTCGGCCTTTGTACAGGTATTTCAGATATTCAAGTATGGACCATAGGTAAAAGAGTCCGAAGAGGACATCCTTTCGTTCAGTGATCCAGGCTACTGATTCCACACGCATCGGATGAATGCCAAAAAGGAGCGTTCCCGCAACGACAGCCCAGAATGCCAGTTTTAACCTCCTGAAGATCAGGAATATAAATGCAGTGCAACCAAGGTGGAGCAAAATATTGTTCAGGTGAAATACAAATGGATTGAGACCGAACAGTTCCTTTTCAATCGCAAAAGTAAAGATGGGCAGCGGGTTGTAGTTGCCGATGACCGGTGTCGAGAAGATGCCTTTGATATCCTCCCACCTGAAAGCCTTCAGGTTTTCATTTTTCAGGATATTGTAGTCATCGTCCCAGTTTACAAAATCAGCAGAAAGGGCCGGGAAAAAACAGATGAATGTAATGGCAAGTATGGCGGCAAGGGCAAGCAGTTCATGATGTTGAAGATTGAACCTCCGGGTGTTCTTACCGGGATGCTGTTTTCTGGTTCGCTTCCCTTTTGTTTTATTTTTTGCCATGCCGCAATCTCGGAATTTCTGCCAAACATAAGAAAAAAGGCCTCAAGTAGTGCCCGGGAATCACTCCCTTGATCTTGGATTGCCCATCCCTGCCCGATCTTTGAGGCACCCGTTTTGATCGGTTTAGCCATGCGATTTTTATTTACTTTTGTGCCATGTTTGTCACGGCATCCGATATCGCAAAACTGATTGATGGAGAAATTGTGGGAGATCCTCGTGCAAGGATCACACAGCCAAGCAAGATCGAAGAGGCCACAGAAGGCTCCATCAGCTTTCTGGCCAATCCGAAATATGAACATTACGCCTATTCGACGAAAGCATCAGCACTGCTTGTGCACAAGGATTTTGCTCCCTCGAAGCCGATTCAGGCGACGCTGATCAAGGTGAGTGATGTATACAGGGCCCTTGGGGTTTTATTGAACCATTTTCAGGCCGACCAGGGACTATCCAAAGATATTTCACCGCTCGCTTTCATTCATGAAAATGTCACCCTGCCGGAGGGCGCCGCCATTGGTGCCTTTACTGTCATCCGAAACGCCGTATCCATAGGTGAACGAACCATCATCGGGGAGCAGGTATACATTGGCGAGCATGTCACCATTGGCAATGATGTGCTCATCTATCCGGGCGTGAAAATCTATCCGGGCGTGAAAATCGGGAATCATTGCATAGTGCATGCAAATACCGTCATCGGCTCTGACGGTTTCGGATATTCAGTGGACGAAAAAGGTGTATACCATAAAATCCCCCAGATCGGCACGGTTGAGATCCATGATCACGTCGAGATTGGAGCCAATACCGTCATCGACCGGGCGACGATGGGTGCGACCATCATTCGCGAAGGTGTGAAACTGGACAATCTCATCCAGGTTGCGCATAATGTGGATATCGGCACCAATACTGTAATTGCTGCACAGACTGGTATTGCTGGTTCCACCAAAATCGGGAAGAATGTGCAGGTCGGGGGCCAAACAGGTTTTATCGGACATATCCGGATCGCAGATGGAACCAAATTCCAGTCAAAAAGTGGTGTCTTGCAAGATGTCGGGGAAGAGAACCAGATCCTGTATGGTTCGCCGGCATTTGAACGGCGTGCATTCCTCAAGTCATATATCCTCTTTAAAAAACTGCCTGAACTGGCAGACCGCATTCGTGAACTGGAGGGCGAACTCCGGAAACTCAGGAAGGATTCACCCGAAAAATAGAAATGGTCTCCTGTAATGTGGATATTTCTGTAATTTTGGCTGCTGATAAGGCAATTCCTCGTAATGAATCAAAAAACGATATCCAGGTCCGTTCATTTGCACGGTGTAGGCTTGCATACAGGTAAAGAAGTCAATCTCCATATGCGTCCCGCCCCCGCAAACCACGGGATAAAATTCCAGCGGGTTGATATTGAAGAGTCACCGATCCTGACTGCAGATGTGAACAAGGTCGTTTCTACAAACCGCGGCACGACGATCAAACTGGGTGATGCACAGGTAAGTACCATAGAACATGCCCTCTCTGCCATTACAGGCATGAGCATCGATAACATCCTGATCGAAATTGATGGCCCTGAAGTCCCGATCATGGACGGCAGTGCCTTGCCGTTTATTGAAAAGCTGCGTGAGGCAGGGATCGAGGAACAGGATGAACCGAGGGAATATTTTGAAGTGCTGGAACCGATCTCCTACAAAGATGAGGTGACAGGTACCGAACTTCTTGCCCTTCCCTCTGAGAATTTTGAGGTCACGGCGATGATTGACTTCAATTCGCCTGTGCTGGGCCACCAGTATGCCAACCTGATGCATATAGAGGATTACGAAAAAGAAATCGCACCCTGCAGGACATTTGTGTTTTTGCGTGAACTGGACCAGTTGCTGAACCAGAACCTGATCAAGGGTGGTGACCTGGATAATGCAATCGTGATCGTGGACAGGCTGATGGACGAGGAAGAGCTGCAAAAGCTTGCTGCGAAGATCGGCAAGACCGATGTGAAAGTGGAAAAGGAAGGTATCCTGAATACGATCGACCTGCATTTCAAGAATGAACCTGCGAGGCATAAATTGCTTGACGTGATCGGAGACCTTGCACTGATCGGGAAGCCGATCAAGGGAAAGATTGTCGCCACGAAGCCCGGGCATACGGCAAATGTCGAATTTGCCAAATTGCTCAAGAAGAAAATGATCGAGCAACGGAAGTTGCGCGGAATGCCCAAAATCGACCTGAACGATGAACCTTTGATGGATACGGTTCAGATCAAAAACATACTCCCCCACAGATATCCGATGCTGCTTGTCGACAAGATCATGGAAATGTCCGAAAACCACGTGGTTGGTGTAAAGGCAATTACATTTAACGAGCAGATCTTTCAGGGGCATTTTCCAAAGCAACCCTTGTTTCCAGGGGTTCTGCAGATTGAGGCACTCGCTCAGGTAGGGGGTGTCCTCGTCCTTTCGCGGGTGGAAGACCCTCAAAACTGGAGTACTTATTTTCTCAAAATTGACCAGGTGAAATTCAAGAATATGGTCAGGCCTGGTGATACCCTTGTCCTGAAAATGGAATTGCTTTCCCCGATCAGGAGAGGAATATGTCATATGTACGGCACTGCTTATGTGGGCAATAAAGTTGCCAGTGAGGGTGAGTTGACTGCTCAAATTGTAAAAACGAATCACGAATCATGAATGTCATCCATCCTGACGCACGTATCGGAAAAGGCACCACGGTAGGAAACTTTACGACGATAGAGGATGATGTCGTGATTGGTGAAAACTGCCGGATTGGTTCCAATGTTTCCATTATGTCCGGAACGAGGATCGGGGACAATACCCATGTGTTTCCCGGCGCTATAGTTGGCGCGATTCCCCAGGACCTGAAATTCGACGGAGAATCTTCCATCCTTGAAATTGGCAGCCATGTCACCATTCGTGAATACTGTACGATAAACAGGGGGACGAAGGCGGCATATAAAACGGTGATTGGTGACCACTGCCTCCTTATGGCTTATGTACATATCGCCCACGACTGCCTCATCGGTGAACGTACAATCCTGGCAAACAATGTCAACCTCGCCGGCCATATTGAAATCGGACAACATGTGGTACTTGGCGGACTGACCGCAATCCACCAGTTTGTAAAGGTGGGTGACCACGCCATGGTCGGGGGCGGTTCACTTGTCCGGAAAGACGTACCTCCATTTGTAAAAGCAGCACGGGAGCCCCTGTGTTTTGTCGGGATCAACTCGATCGGTTTGCGCAGGAGGGGATTTCGCAAGGAAGAAATTAATGGCATTCAGGAAATATACAGGATCCTGTTTCAAAAAGGCCATAATGTGAGCCAGGCAGTTCAGATCATCGAGCAGACAACAGAAGACTCACCGTATAAGCGCCAGGTCCTTCGATTCATCCAGAATTCTGACAGGGGACTCATGAAGGGATTCCGCCAACTCAACCTGATGAATGGAAGTCAGATTACAGAATCTCGGTAAGAAGTTTTCCAGCAGATGGGTTTTCCGGGGCCTGAACGAGAATATCCCGAGCGGTGGCAAATGTGCGCTTGTGGGATTCAATGGATCAGGCAAGTCCACACTGCTGCAAATTATCTCCGGTGCACGGGTGCCGACGAAAGGCACCGTGAGTTATTTCCGGAGTGAACAGGAAATACCGCTTGACCAGGCCTTCAAGCACATGAGCTATGCGGCCCCCTACAGTGACCTGATCGAAGAGCTCACACTACCAGAATTTTATCGTTTCCATGGGAAATTCAAGGCGATGCTGGAAGGGGTTGATTATCCTGCTTTCAATGAAATCCTGGAGTATTCTTTCCGGGATGATCAGGCCTTGAAATCTTTTTCTTCGGGGATGAAGCAGCGGATCAAACTGGCCATGGCATTCCTTTCCGAAAATGAACTGATCCTGCTGGATGAGCCCTGTTCCAACCTGGACCGCCAGGGGAGGGCATGGTATCATCGGTTGATCGAAAAGTATCTGGGTAACCGCACGCTCGTCATTGCGTCAAATGATCCGTATGAGTATGAAATGGCCGATCAGGATATTTCGCTCGATCCTTCTTCCTGATTTAACCTGTCCCGTAGGGAAACGATGCGTGCCCTGAGCGCCTGGAGTCTCTTGAGCAGTTCCTGGCGGGCTTTCAACCGCTTCCTGTTTTCCTTGATTTCCTGTTTGGCACCGTCAAGCGTAAACCCCCTTTCCTTCACGAGATGAAAGATGATTTGCAGTTGTTCGATATTCTCCCTGGTGAATCGCCTGTCCCCTTTTTTGTTCTTTTGTGGATTGAGAAATGAAAACTCGGTCTCCCAGTACCTGATCAATGAAGCGGATACGCCGAACAGATCGGCAACCTCTCCAATCGCGTAATATCTTTTGGTTAATGTATTTGTGTCGATCACAATTTTCAACACATTTGAAATTCAGGGTGTTAAATGCCCCAACTTGAGGCGATTGTCGAAATAAAGATACCTACAAAAGTTTGAAAAAATCAAATCATATGTGAAAATATATCATCTGAGTATGAGAATTTGACGAGACTTATCTGGATAGCATCTTTTCCAGGATGGATTTTGCAATCACCGGATCCGGTTTTTTACTTGATCTGCGCATGAGTTCGCCCATAAAAAAACCGATCAACCCCTTCTTCCCCCCCTGGTAGGCTTTGACTTTGGCCGGAAAATCAGTCAGCAGTGAATGGATGTCAGACTCCATAGACCCCGTATCTGCCGAGATCAGAAGTCCGAGTTTACGGGCCAATTCATCCACATCAGCCGCTGCATTTTCAAGGATCGCGGGAAGCAGCTCCTGAAGGCCTGAGGAAGCGCTGATTTGCCCGTTTTCAACCAGGTTGCAATACTTCACAATGGCCGGTTTCTTTTCTTTGACCAGCATGGTTTTCCAGCCCTTTTCTGCCAGCCACGGCCTGATTTTTTGCACGTAGATGTTTGCCAGGAATTTCGGGTCCGGGCCCCAGCTGAGAAATCCGGATACGAAAGTTGCCTCAGCAAGCGAGTTTGTAAAAAGGACTGCCTGGTCGGGATCAAGATCAAATTCCTCGTTAAATTTTCCGAAGTACCTGGCCGGCAATTCAGGCAGAGCCCTGCGGTTCCGTTCGATCGTCTCCTTCGAAATGTAAAAAACAGGCAGGTCCGGTTCGGGGAAATACCTGTAATCATGGACAGTTTCCTTATCCCTGATCGGGAGGTTCTTGTTGGATTTTGCATCATAACTCATCGTCATGGCCTCGATCTCACCACCGGCATCAAGGATGGCGATTTGCCTGTGCACTTCGGTTTCAATTGCCTTGCGGGCATGTCTTTTGCTGTTCAGGTTTTTGATTTCACAACGCGTGCCGAGTGTGTCACTTCCCTTTGGCTTCAGAGAAACATTGCAGTCGCATCGCAGCATCCCCTTTTCCATATTGGCACTTGAGATGCCTAAATACTGAACCATCTGCTGCACGGCATCGATGCATGCGGAAACTTCTTCCGGGCTTTTCAGGTCCGGTGTCGTCACGATCTCCAGGAGAGGGGTGCCTGCACGGTTAAAATCGAGCAGCGTATGATCCGGGTCAAGATCATGGATGGATTTCCCGGCATCCTCTTCCATGTGGATATGGTCGAGGCGTACAGGTCTGATTCTTCCGTCAATAAACGTGAGGATGTTTCCGCCCTTGCAAAACGGGGCTCCGTCCTGGGTGATCTGGTATCCTTTTGGCAAATCGGCATAGAAATAATGTTTCCGGTCAAAGAAACATGCCTCCTGTATCTCTGAACCGAATGCAAGCCCAAGGCGGATCGCCGCATCCAGGTAACTGTTGTTCAGCACAGGCAGGGTTCCCGGAAGTGCAAGGGAAACCGGGCTGATCAGCGTGTTTGCCGGTGCTTCCGCCGCATTTGATTCCGGAGCAAAGGCTTTTGAAAACAAGTCAAGCTGGACATGGATCTCCAGGCCTATGACAAGATCGTATGTATCCTTCCATTTTTTCAAGTGATCCTGGATTGGAGGACTTCAATCGGTTGTCCAGAGAAGATCCGGGTATCTGCAGTCTCCTAATCGAAAGACTGATTTTCGACTGATGCCCGCTCAACCAGAAACTGGTATTCTTCAGGTGAGAGATCATCAAGGACATAGGTGATCGGGTCAACCGGGTTTCCCTTTATCCGCACTTCATAATGCAGGTGTGGGGCCGTGGATGTGCCTGAATTGCCGACTTCACCAATTTTTTCGCCTTTCACCACCTTATCACCCACGTTGACAAGGATTTTTGACATATGCCCATAAAGGGTTGTATACCCGTACCCATGGTCGATGATCACACTGTTCCCGTACCCGACGCGACTGCTTTTCGCGGAAATGACGGTTCCGTCTCCGGTAGCCTGGATCGCAGTTCCCCTCGGGGCGGTGAAATCGATGCCCTGGTGCAATCTGCGTACCTTATGCACGGGGTGCAACCTGATCCCGAAACCGGAAAGTGCTTTTACGTTGCGTTTGAGCAGATCTTCCCGAACCGGTTTGATACTTGGTATGGAAGCAAGCATCTTTTCACGATTCATCGCATTCCGCTCGATATCGGAAAGTGATTCAAATTCGAGGGAAAGTTTTCGTGAGAGCTCATCGATCTTCATTTTGGATGATACGAGCAGCTCGGCTGTGGAGGGGTATACAGCCAGGTCAGCATACCTGTCGCTACCCCCGATACCTGCTTCCCAGACAGATTCTTCGATCGGGTCCATCCCAAGGATGAACCTGTGCAGCTCAGCATCACGCATCTGGATATGATCAAGCTGATCGCCCATTTCGGTGACCTGCTCTGTCATGAGTACATACTGGTATTTCATGTGCTCCAGCTCCCGCTTGAGTGCTTTTTCCCTCGGGGAAGGCAGGAAAATATCCGCCAGGATAAAGAATATAAACCCTGTGAAGAGGATGGCAAACAGATAGCCGGTAGCTCTCAGGATAATTTGTTTCGGTGAAGGCTTTAACCTTTCAAACTGCAGCGACTGTGTGTTGTAGACATATTTTTGCTGACTCATACTAGTTCGTCTGTGACTAAAAACAGTACTTTTGTACCTGTTTTGGGATGCAATAATCGCAAGTCATGGGATCGTCAAACAGGGGCAAAATTAGCTGTTTGGTGAAGATTCTACAAATAATCTAATCACATTAAATATTATGAACAAAGGAGATATTTAAGTGATTTATTGTCTGAATATAATAAATATTTGAATATTCTATATGTTAATTTTCTACATCCTATTCAAGAGCTTGAAATTCAAAGAGATATAAATGAATGCGAAGGAGATACGAAAGACGTTTTTGTCCTTTTTCAAGAGCAAGGAACACCTGATTGTACCTTCCGCACCGATGGTCACGAAGGATGATCCCACACTCATGTTTACCAATGCGGGGATGAACCAGTTCAAGGATTTCTTCCTTGGCCACCAGGAACCTGCGGCACTGCGGATAGCAGACACGCAGAAGTGCCTCCGCGTATCCGGAAAGCACAATGACCTGGAGGAAGTCGGCCGGGACAGCTACCACCATACCATGTTCGAGATGCTGGGTAACTGGTCCTTCGGGGATTACTTCAAAAAGGAAGCGATACAGTGGGCATGGGAATTACTGACGGAAGTGTACAACTTGCCGGAAGACAGGCTCTATGTGACCATTTTTGGCGGGGATGCCGGTGAAAAACTGGAAAAAGACGAGGAAGCCGCCGGCTTTTGGCGGAGCCATATTGCTGCTGACAGGATCCTTGCTTTCGGGAAGAAGGACAACTTCTGGGAAATGGGTGAAACAGGGCCATGCGGACCCTGTTCGGAGATCCACATCGACGTGCGTGATGCAGCAGCGCGGCAGGAAGTGGATGGTGCAAGCCTTGTCAACAAGGATCACCCGGAAGTCATCGAACTCTGGAACCTCGTGTTTATCCAGTACAACCGGAATGCGGATGCATCACTTGTGACGCTCCCAGCAAAACATATTGACACGGGAATGGGCTTTGAGCGGCTTTGCATGGTCCTGCAGGGAAAGAAGTCAAGCTATGATACAGATGTATTCACGCCACTGGTCAAATTCATTGAAAAAGAATCCGGAATCGCATACACATCCGATTACAGCAACAACAAAATGACGGATGTTGCCATGCGGGTCATCGCGGACCATGTGCGTGCGGTCAGTTTTGGCATTGCAGATGGCGAGATGCCGGGCAATACCGGTGCCGGATATGTGCTGCGCAGGATCCTGAGGCGCGCCATCCGCTATTACTTTACATTCCTTGAAATTAAAGAGCCATTCATTTACCGGATGGTCCCTTTGCTGAATGCATTTTTCGGGGAAACATTTCCCGAGATCGCCAAACAACAGGACTTTATCGAAAAGGTTATTCACGAAGAGGAAAAGTCGTTCCTGCGGACACTGGAATCCGGTATCAGGCGCTTTGAGGCACTGGAGGCCAAAGGAGGTGTGATCAGCGGTGAAGATGCTTTCGAATTATATGATACGTATGGCTTTCCGTTTGACCTGACAAGGCTGATGGCTACAGAGGCTGGCCTGAAAGTGGATCAGGATGCATTTGAAAAAGCACTCAATGCACAAAAGGAAAGATCGCGGGCAGATGCCAGAACATCGACCGGGGACTGGACTATTGTAAATCCGGATCTCCCAGAGAGCACTTTTGTCGGTTATGACCAGTTGATCGTTCCGGATGCCCGGATATTGAAGTACAGGTCAGTCGAACAGAAAGGCAAGACCCAATACCAGGTCGTGCTGGATAAAACCCCGTTCTATCCGGAAGGAGGCGGCCAGGTCGGAGATACAGGCAGCTTGTCTGCAAACGGTGAGACCATCCGGGTGATCGATACGATCAGGGAGAACAACCTCCCAATCCTGTTGATTGACAAGCTTCCTGCGCACATGACACAGCAGTTTGTCGCCCGTGTGGATGCGAAAAAAAGGCTGGATACGGAAAACAATCACAGTGCAACCCATCTGCTTCATGCTGCGCTGCGTGAGGTCCTGGGGCCGCATGTCCAGCAAAAAGGATCGCTCGTGACCGACAGCCACCTGAGGTTCGATTTTTCTCACTTTGAGAAAGTGACAGGGGAGGAATTGTTCAGGATCGAGTCGATTGTCAACGAGAAGATCAGGGAAAACATCGAAAAGGTTGAACAGCGCAGCATTCCAATCGAGCAGGCCCAGGAAGCCGGGGCCATGATGCTGTTTGGTGAAAAATACGGGGATCGTGTCCGCATGATCACCTTTGACCCGACCTATTCCGTGGAGCTTTGCGGGGGATGCCATGTGCCCGCCACCGGGAGGATCGGATTGTTCAAGATCGTACACGAAACCTCGGTTGCTGCCGGTGTACGGCGCATCGAAGCGATTACGGCCCGGGCTGCGGAGTCTTACATTCATGAGAAACTGGTGGAATTCAGCCATGTCCAGGAACTTGTCAAGAACCCGGCAGATGTCGAGCAGGCAGTGGCTTCACTGATCGATGAGAATAAAAAACTGAAAAAGGAGCTTGACCAGCTGCGTGCTGACCAGGCGGGAAGCTTGAAAGATGAACTCATCCGGAATGCACGTTCCGTTGGCAATGCACATGTCATCGCAAGGAAAGTGGAAATCGATGATGCCAAAGCACTGAAAACGCTTTCCTATGAAATCGAGCATGCCCTGGGTGGCACAGCCTTCGTGCTTTTTGGTTTTGAAGCAAAAGGAAAGCCCCAACTGATGCTTACGATCGGGAAAGACCTGGTCTCGCAGGGGTTGAATGCAGGGACGATTATCCGCGAGTTGGCCAAGGAGATTGGCGGCGGTGGGGGAGGACAGCCCTTTTTTGCGACTGCTGGCGGAAAGGATCTCGATGGCCTGGATAACGCAATCCTCCGCGCTGATTCATTCATTTCGTAGCTACTTCTGATGATAGAGGGCATTCTCTTGTTTTTAGTGATCGGGCTGTTCGCAGCCATGGTCTTCCTCAACGTGTACTTTCGCGTTCGTGTCCTGAAAGACTACCGCATCCTGGTGCGCAACAGGGTTGATTTCAAGGCCAGACACATTTTCAGTGAAAAGAAAATGCGGGAGGAGATCATCCCCAGGTATCCAGCTTTCGAACAAAACCTGATGAGTTTTGGCCGGCATTTGCGGTATTCGATCAATATGGCAACGGTACTGATCTTCCTGATCACCCTGTTTGGGGCAATCCTGATGTATTTCAGGTGATCGGAAGAAGAAGGGATTTGGCAATCTTGTCCAATTCTGTGATATTCGTCGTTTCATGTGATAAAGCGATTTCATTCATGCTGAAAATTGGAGTTGTAGGTGTTGGCCATTTGGGAAAGATCCACCTGAAGTGCATTCAGAACCTGCCGGACAAGTATGCACTGGCAGGCTTTTACGATACCAGCGAAGAGACCTCGGCGGAAGTGGAAGCTGCATTCCAGGTCAGGTCATTCCCCGATCTCGATGCACTTATTGAGGCAAGTGATGTCATAGACATTGTGGCTCCGACTTCTGCGCATTTTCCGATTGCCATGCAGGCGATCCGCGCGGGGAAACATGTATTTATCGAAAAACCGATTGTGTCAGATCCCCGGGAAGCAGCACAAATTGTCGCTGCCGGCAAGGAATTCGATGTGAAGATCCAGGTGGGTCACGTGGAAAGGTTCAATCCCGCATTTCTCGCCTTGCAGCACGTCCGGCTGGACCCCATGTTTATCGAGGCACACAGGCTGGCTCAATTCAATCCGAGGGGTACGGATGTGTCGGTTGTGCTTGACCTGATGATCCATGATCTTGACATTGTGCTGAGCCTGGTGAAAAGCCCTGTCCGGGATGTCCATGCCAGCGGTGTGCCGATCGTGAGCAGGGAGGCTGATATCTGCAATGCCCGCATCGCGTTTGAAAATGGATGTGTGGCGAATGTAACAGCTTCCCGTGTCAGCATGAAGAATATGCGCAAACTGAGGTTGTTTCAAACGAATGCATATGTTTCCATGGATTTCCTGAAAAAAGAATCACAGATCATCCAGTTGCGGGATGAACAGCCGGCGGACGGAAGCGGCCTTGAGCTCCCGTTGAAGGAGAACAGGAAATGGCTCGTGATGCAGGTGCCCGAGATACAGCCTGTGAATGCCATCGAGGAAGAACTTAAAGGCTTGCATCACAGCATTACGCACAATGAAAAACCTGCAGTGACGGCAGCAGAAGCCACCCGGGCGCTCAACCTGGCACACAGGATTTTGGATGCCATGCCTGTATTCGGAGACAAATTCAAGACAGCATGAGGCTCTCCGGTGTGTTCCTATCAGGCATCGTGCTGCTTGTTTCAAGCTGCAACCTGATCAACCCGGCTGACCCGGTTCCGGCCTACCTGGATATTCAGCCATTTACACTGTCAGTCGGTCCTGGCCAGGGGACGGCCGATGAGAAGATCACAGAGGCCTGGCTGTACGTCAACAATGCATTTTTGGGTGCCTATTCATTGCCTGCCACTGTACCGGTCATTGCAGCTGGTGAAAGCGAGATCATCCTTTTTCCGGGGGTGCGTGTCAACGGCATCGCGTCCTCGCCGGATATCTACCCGTTTTACACAACATATGAAGTGACAAGGGACCTGGTGCCGGCAGAAAACACGGTATTGAATCCCGGGATCGGGTACAGTGACAATGCGACTTTCTCCGCCCTTGAGGATTTTGAGGCCGGGCACACCTTTCTGACCGACCTCGATGGGGATCCGGTCACGCAGATTGTCCTGTCAAACCAGGATGTTTTTGAGGGCTCGGCAAGCGGTTATGTGGAGTTGTCGCCGGAACACCCGGAGCTGGAGGTGTCTACGTTCCTGCTTTTCACTGACCTCCCGGTAAATGGAACCCCGGTATATCTGGAGCTCAACTACAAGAACAACGTGGAATTCGCCATTGGCCTGGTCGGGGTTGAGAACAATCCGCCCGGGATCAAGGACTACTTTTTCATTTTCAACCAGAAAGAGGAATGGAACAAGATCTATATCGAGCTGACTGAACGGTTGCGTGTCAGCCAGTTTCCCAAATATCAGATTGCTTTCCGGGCAGTTTACAATGAATCCAGCGGTCCGGTGAATTACATTTACATGGATAATCTTAAATTGGTGCACTTTTAACCAGCATGAAGAGGATCAGGCAATTCCACATGTTCTTATATGCCGCAGCTGACTTTGTCTCTGCCATGTGTGCCTGGGCATTGTTTTTCATCTCCCGGAGCTATGCAGAAGGAAGGCGTATTGATCATACCCTTTTTGAGGACCAGAACTTCTGGTACGGCATTTTTGTGGTGCCGGTAGGCTGGCTTCTTTTTTACTGGATTTTTGACAAATACAACGATATCTACCGGTTGTCGCGATGGGCGACATTTTCGCGGACTTTCTTCCTTTCATTTTTCGGGGTGCTCTTTCTGTTCTTCACGCTGATCCTTGATGATTTCGTAACCGGTAGGGCAAGTTACCTGGCTTCATTTGGCCGTTTGTTCAGTTTCCATTTCGGGATCACCGTAATCGTACGGATGATCGTCCTGACCTGGGCAAGCCGGAGATTGAAGGCTGGAAAGATTACGTATAATACGCTGATCATCGGGGGGAACCAAAAAGCAGTAGAATTGTATCAGGACATTTCCTCGAGGAAAAAGGGCCTGGGCTACCATTTTGTCGGTTTTGTCGATGCAAACGGCAACAGCTCGAATGAATTGCAGGAATACCTGCCCAAGCTTGGGGAACTGAAGCATTTGGGCGATCTCGTACAGCAATATGATGTGGAGGAAGCGATCATCGCAATCGAGACTTCTGAGCACAACAAACTGAAATATATCCTCGATACCCTCTTTGATTTCAATGAAAAAGTACTGGTGAAGATTATTCCCGACATGTATGACATCCTGTTGGGCACCGTAAAAATGAACTATTTGTACGGTGCTGTCCTGATCGAGATCGAGCAGGGCCTGATGCCCAAATGGGAATACATCCTGAAGCGTCTGATCGATATCCTGGCCAGCCTGCTGATGCTGATCATCCTCCTGCCGCTGTATGCCTATATTGCCATCCGGGTCAAATTGTCTTCTAAAGGTCCTGTTTTCTTCAAACAGGAACGCATTGGGATCAACGGCAAACCCTTCCAGATCTACAAGTTCAGATCCATGTACCAGGGTGCTGAAACGGACGGCCCCCAGTTGTCGTATGAAGGAGATGAAAGGTGCACACCCTGGGGTGCCATCATGCGGAAATGGAGGCTTGATGAACTTCCCCAGTTCTGGAATGTGCTGATCGGTGAAATGTCCCTGGTCGGTCCACGGCCCGAGCGTGCCTACTATATCGACAAGATCATGGAAAGAGCGCCTCACTATAAACACTTATTAAAGGTAAGGCCGGGGATCACTTCCTGGGGACAGGTGAAGTACGGATATGCATCGACTGTCGACCAGATGATCCAGCGGTTGAAGTTCGATATCCTGTATATCGAAAACATGTCTATCGGGCTGGATATCAAGATCCTGTTTTACACCCTCCTTGTCCTGATCCAGGGAAAGGGCAAATAAATTCCGGAACCTATATCTTTTCGATGATCATGGCGCTGGCACCGCCGCCGCCGTTGCAGAGTGTGGCGAGCCCGTATTTGCCGTTCTGCTGCCGGAGCACGTGAACAAGTGTTGTGACGATCCGCGCCCCGGATGCACCCAACGGGTGGCCAAGTGCACAGGCACCTCCATTGACATTGACAACGTCGTGATTGATGTGCAGCTCTTTTTCAAAGGCTATCGGCACAACGGCAAAGGCCTCATTTACTTCGTAAAAGTCAATTTTTCCCTGGTCCAGGCCGGCATTTTTCAGAGCCTTCGGGGCTGCCAGTACCGGGGCGGTCGTGAACCAAAGTGGCTCCCGGGCTGCATCGGCAAACGAGACGATCCGTGCCAGCGGTGCCAGGTTGAGGGCTTTTATTTTCTCTTCACTCATGACCACAAGGGCAGAAGCGCCGTCATTGATGGTTGACGCATTGGCTGCGGTTACTGTACCGTCTTTTGAGAAAGCGGGTCTCAGGTTCGGGATCTTGTCAAAATTGACCCGCTTGTACTCTTCATCTTCTCTGACGACCAGTGGCTCCTTTTTTCGCTGTGGGACCTCGACAGGGATGATCTCGTCAACAAACCTGCCTGATCCTGTTGCATCTGCGGCCCGTTTATAGGATTCGATGGCAAAGGCGTCCTGCTCCTCCCGTGTGATCCCGTATTCCGCAGCGGTCCTGTCCCCGCTTACGCCCATGGCAATATTGTCGTAGGCATCCGTCAGACCATCGCGGGAAAGTCCGTCGACAAGCGGAGCGTCCCCGTACTTGTATCCCCACCTGGCCTTCGGCACGTAATAGGGGATATTGGACATGCTTTCCATGCCGCCAGCAACGACTATATCTGCCTGTCCCAGCATGATGGCCTGGGCAGCAAACATGATCGATTTCATGCCTGAACTGCAGACTTTGTTGATCGTGGTAGTCGGTACGGAGTTCGGGATGCCGGCGCCAAGGCTTGCCTGTTTGGCAGGAGCCTGGCCGAGATTTGCCGAGACGACGTTTCCCATGAATACTTCTTCCACAAGGTCTGGCGGGACACCTGCCTTTTCAATGGCGCCCCTGATCGCTTTTGCGCCGAGTTGCGTTGCTGAGAAACCGGACAGGATACCTCCAAAACTGCCCATAGGCGTACGTACGGCGGATACAATATATGCTTGTTTCATTTGGAAAGAATGATTTGGTTCAACAAGACAAAAGTAAAGATACCTGCTCCAATCTGGTTGTATTTGGAGACATTTCGCACCGCCCGGATCAGGCAGAATTCCTGCTTGCGTTGATATTTCCGTACAGTGACCGCACGATGAGTTTCTGGAGGATTTCCAGCTTCTGCTCATTCACATTTCCCGCAATTTCCATTTCCCTGATCTGCATCAGGGCATATTGCTGGATGATCACCAGGGGCAGGATGACGCGTTCCCGCAACCTGATTGATTTCCTGCTCTTCTCGTTGTTTTGGAGCAGGATCTGCTGGCCGGAGACCCTGAGGACCATTTCCTTTGCCAGCCTGTATTCGGAGTAGATCCATTTCCAGAACGCACCGAATTCCGGATCTTTTTCCATATAGGCCGTCAGGGGGAAAAAGGTTTTGGTCAGGGACATCATGGAATTTTCTATCAGGGCCCTGAAAAATCCATTGCGCTGGTAGAGTTTTTTGCATGCTTCCAGCTTCCCCTGTTTTTCCATTTCTTTCAATGCTGTCCCGACACCAAAAAAACCGGGGACATTTTGCTTGAGCTGGCTCCATGCACCTACAAACGGGATTGCCCTGAGGTCTTCGAAGCGCAGTTCCCGGGAAGCTTTTCGTTTGCTCGGCCTGCTCCCGATCTTGGCCATGCCGTAATATTTCAATGCGCTGATCCTTTCGAGGTAGGGAACAAATTTCGGATCGGCCTTGAACCGCTGGTATTCTGTATAGCTGAGTTGGGCAATACCATGCATCAGAGCCTCGTCCTCTTCCGTGAGAATCTTGGACTGGTCCTGGAACAGGAGGTTTTCAAGTCCCGCACTCATCAGCAATTCGATGTTATATCCTGCGGAAAGGGGCGTGCCAAAATTTGAGCTGACGGTTTGCCCCTGGATGGTCAGCTGAACTTCCTTGCTTTCGATATTTGGTCCATGCGCTGCATAAAATTTATGCGTATTGCCCCCGCCGCGTGCCGGAGGGCCTCCGCGACCGTCGAAAAAGACAACATCCACGCCTGCCCTGCGAGATACGCTGGTGAGCCTCTCCTTGGCTTTGTAGATGTTCCAATTGGCGGAAAGATAGCCGCCGTCCTTCGTCCCGTCTGAAAACCCGAGCATGATCGTCTGCCTGTTTCCCCTTGATTTCAGGTGTTGCTTGTAAACCGGGTGGCGGTACAGCAGCTCCATCGTTTGCCCGGCATTTTCAAGGTCATTGATCGTTTCAAAGAGCGGAACGATATCAAGTGTCAACGGGTTTTGCCAACCGCTGATTTTCGCCAGCGCATAGACATGGGCAATGTCCACGGCATTCCGGCAATTGCTGATGATGTACCTGTGGCATCCGCGGACACCGTTCATTTCCTGGATCTTCCTGATGACACCAAATGAATCGATCGTATCTTGTTCAACCGGTTCCAGTCCATCCGTTTGTGTTACCCTTCCGTCGAGGGCGAACAGGATGTCCACTGCGTCTTCCTGGTTCGGGTCGGGTATGTTGAGGTGGGGGTTCAGTTTGTGGATCGAGCTGATGCTCTTTTTAATCACGCGGCTGTCCTGGCGGATGTCAATCGTTGCAAAATGGAAGCCAAACAGCCTGACCTTGTTCTTGAAATCGATCAGCTGGTCAGCAAAAAGACCATGGTGCCTTGAGTGGATGTGGTATTCGATTTCCTGCAGTTCATTCTCTAATTGCTGGAGCGAAAGGGTCGATTCGTCCGCATTGACGATATATTCGAAAAGCCATTGTTCGATTTCCTGCAGCTTTTCCACGATCCCCCTGAATGTCAGTCTCCTCCGCAGTTTCCGGATGTCCCGGTAATAGTTCCGGATAATGGAAAACTTCAGGCGCTCGGCAACCCTGACCGTGGTATCAGTTGTGACAAAAGGATTCCCATCCCTGTCGCCCCCGGGCCAAAACCCAAAACTGAGTACGGCATCATTAGCGAGGTGGCGGCTTTCATGACTGGTCAGGTCCATGATTTTCCGGACCAGTTCGGGGCCGCTCTGGTAAAAGACATTTTCAAGGTACCAGACCAGGCTAGAAGCCTCGTCATACGGGGTTGGTTTTTCTTTTTGAAAGAAAGGGGTTTTGCCTAATTGCTGCAGGAGCATGCGGATCTCTTCCAGCTGGTTTGTCTTGATCGCCTCAGCCAGGTCGGTAATGATGCCTAAAACTTCTCCCGGATAAAATTGTGTCGGATGCGCAGTGAGGACGGTCATCACCTTGAAGCTCGCCAAAGCATGCTTAAGGTCATCAATGCGCCCTTCTGTCTCGAGCCTTTCCACAAGGTGCTTCAGGCTGCCCGCACCGTCAAGGTCATTGATCTCCCCGTATGCGGCATCCTCCAGCGCATCGATCAGGACGATCTGCCGCTCGATATACTGGATCACGCGAAACATAAAATCGATTTGCTTGTCCTGCGTATTCAGATCTGATTGTTCCCTGAAAAAAGCTTCCATGATCTCAAGTGGCGTCTTTCCGCCTTCCATGCCCTGGCGGCAGCTTTCTGCCAAAAGGGGGATCCGGATACCGGTCCTGTGGATCCCGTCAATCGGAAGTGTGAGGAAAAGGCTATTGTAGAGGTTGTACTTGAGTTCGACATTTCGCTCAAAAACAGATGCGTACATGTGAAGCGGGTTTTAATAGAATGGTTGAACGGCAGGGTTGTACGAAACTAAGTAAAATTCCGGAAGGGATCGCAAGATATTCTTTAAGTATCTTTGGCATTTGATTCAGACATGACTTCATGAACGGGAGAAAAATCCTTGGGATACTGCGGCTCACGCTGCTTGGTTTGGTGACCTTACCCTATTTCCTGGGTGCTGTCATCCTTCGCCCTGACAAGAGCAGGGACAAGCTGGCCGGCGCGAAATATATCGGCAAATGGTGCAGGTCCATGATGTCCTTGCTCGGCTACAGGATCCAGGTGAAGGGCAAGGCTCCTGAGGGGAGCCCGTACCTGTTTGTCTGCAACCACCGGTCTTCCCTTGATCCGCTGGCGCTGATGGCACATGTGCCCGGATATCCGGTTTCGCGGGCTGATGTCGAAGATTACCCTGTCGTCGGGAAAGGAGCCAGGATGCTGGGTGTGATTTTTGTGGAAAAAACCAATCGGTCCAGCCGTGCAGCCACGAAGGAAGCAATCCGCAGGGCTTTCGAGGAAGGCAAGAATATCGTCATTTTTCCGGAAGGGAAGACCCATGCGGAGCCGTCAACGGTCACTTTCCAAAAGGGAGCGTATGACCAGGCTGCAGACCTTGGCGTGCCGGTCGTTCCCGTGGCGCTGGATTATAAGTATACATCTGATTACTGGGATCACAAGGAAACGATGGTCCAGCATTACTTTAAGAACCTCGCCAAATGGAAGACGCCGATCAGGATGAGGATCGGAAAACCGATCGAAAGTGAGAATGCCTTCACCCTGCTGCGCCAGAGCCAGGCATGGATTGATGAACAAGTATCTGAAATCCGGAGTGAGTGGTAAATGCAGTTTTCTTTATATTTGCTCTCCCAAAACATCCGATCGCTCATTGAAAGTTGGGGCTATAGCTCAGTTGGCTAGAGTGCTTGACTGGCAGTCAAGAGGTCACGGGTTCGAATCCCGTTAGCTCCACTTATTCTCCTCAATAAACCAGGTTCCCGGGATCAACCAGGAATATCTGACATGCGTATTATCAAAACAGTTATTGGTTGCCTTCGCCTCCTTGCATTTGGTTTGTTCACATTTGTCTGTATGTCAGCAGCGTGGGTTTCCGTATCTGTGCTCCGGTTGGGTGTGGAAAGCGGCCTGCGGATCCGAAAGTTCTGGTCCAGGGGGTTTATGTGGATTGTCGGTTTCAGTATTGAGGTCGAAGGAAAAATCCCGGAGGAAGGACCCTACCTGATTATCTGTAACCATCGGTCATCCCTGGATCCATTTGTTTTGCTTGCGCATGTGAAAGGGTATCCGGTATCCCGCGCGGATGTCGGGGGGTATCCGCTTGTCGGATTCGGGGCAAAGGTCACCGGGATCATGCTTGTCGACCGGTCTGACAGAAGCAGCAGGAATGCGACGAAGGAAAAGATCGGGGAAGTCCTTGCTTCAGGTCATAGCGTCGTGATATTTCCGGAAGGCCGGACGAATGTGGAGCCCCTGACGATCATGTTTCACAAGGGATCCTTCGAAAAAGCCGCGGAGCTGGGCGTGCCGGTCCTGCCAATCGCCCTGGAGTACGAAGATGTGAAATGCTACTGGCACCACAGGGAAAACCTCATCCAGCATTATTTTAAGTACCTCAACAGATGGCGTGTCCCAGTCAAGATCGTGGTTGGCCGCCCGATCAATGGGGTTGATCCCTTCGCATTGATTGATCAATCAAAGACCTGGATAGATGAACAAATTGTCCGGATGCGCAGGGACTGGGATGAATCCTGAAAATTTGGAACGAATTCTTTTGTAAACGCATTATTAACTCTATATTTGCCATCCCTTCGGACGAGAGGGGAACATCATATCGCGGAGTGGAGCAGTTGGTAGCTCGTCGGGCTCATAACCCGAAGGTCGTAGGTTCAAGTCCTGCCTCCGCTACTAGTAAGGGTAATCATCGTTTCGGTGGTTACCCTTTTTCATTTTACGAATTTGGGCAATTGTGTTTCAAGTAGCTTCGGCAGGCGAGACCTGCTTTGTTTCTGAAAGGTGGTCGTAGGTTCAAGTCCTGGTTTCCCCGCCAAAGCCGGAGTGTTGCGAAGGCGACGGCGGGCCTCCGCTACTATTCAAAGGGTTAGCACCAATTAGTGCTAACCCTTTTCTTTTGTGCGCACAGGAACAGTCATTTTTCAGGTAGCTCCGGCAGGCAATGCCTGCCTGTGTATTCAAATGATAGTCACAAAAGAATCATTCCTGGTAAAGCATGTACACAGGGGGGGTGCTTTTCTACTGAGAGAAGGTCGTAGGTTCAAGTCCTGGTTTCCCCGCCAAAGCCGGAGTGTTGCGAAGGCGACGGCGGGCCTCCGCTACTGTTTTTGGTTGGTCTTGTCATCATGATCCCATTCTCATTTCACGAAGTATAAGTTTGTATTTCAGATAGCTAAGTCTCGGAAGATCACTTGCCTGTATGACATGAACCACTGTCCGCTTTTCACCAATTAATTTCTATATTCAGGTCCATGCAGCTGAAATCTTTGAAGGCCATATTGCTGGCTGCGGCCCTGTTAATCGCTGCCCGGATTTCCGGGCAGGAGACAACCCTGTTCATGCCCTTTGTGAAGGACCATACCCGGTCAGATTATGCTGCTGGTTTGCAAAACCGGGATATCGTGCAAGATGGCAGGGGCGTCATGTATTTTGCCAACAATGAAGGTATGCTGGTCTTTCTGGGAAACAAATGGAGGTTATACCCGCTGCCCAACAAGACAGTTGTGCGATCGCTTGCAATAGATCAGGAAGGGATCATTTATGCCGGGGGACAGAATGAATTCGGCTTCTTTTCACCTGATGGATCAGGGGACTGGGAGTTTCATTCACTAAGGGACCGTGTGCCGGAAAAACACAGAGTTTTCAATGATGTCTGGGATGCAGAAGCCAATGAAGAGGGTGCCTTTTTTCGGGCATCAGGAAAGATTTTCAGATTTGTCCGTGATACGATCCAGGTCTTTGAGTATGAAGAATCGGTGACCGCATTGCTGAACGACCGGGGGCACATTTATATCCAGGTGAAAGGCCAGGGGATTTTTCTATTTCAGCAGGGTGCATTTGTCAGGATCAATGAACTGGATCCGCTGAAAAGGAAAGTTGTGACATCTATTCTTCCGTTCGGTCCTGATCAAATGGTGATTTCGACCCTGAACCAGGGTCTGTTCATTTGGTCCGAAAAGGAAAGTTCATTGTCAAGCTGGGAAGCATCGCCGAACGCATATTTGGCTGATAACCTCATCCTGTGTGCCAGTCCCCTTGCTCATAACAGGATCGCACTGGGTACAGGCCTTGACGGGCTGGTCGTACTGGATACAAGCGGGCAGATCGTCCAGCATTTAAGCAGCCGTCATGGTTTGCTGAACAATACCGTCAATGCGCTTGAAGTGGACAGCCACAATCACCTTTGGCTGGCACTGGAAAGCGGCTTGAACTATCTGCTGACCAACTCCCCTTTCTTTTCCCTGAGGCCTGACAACGGAATTGAGGGGATCCCTTACACATCAATGCTCTGGGATGAGAAATTATATATCGGTACTTCGAACGGACTGTATTCTTCTGCATGGACCAGCGGTGGACATGCGCCGGATGAGAACCAGTTCAGTTTGGTTGAAAATTCACAGGGGCAGGTCTGGAGTTTGCAGGATGTGGATGGTGACCTGCTGATCGGACATCATGAAGGGGGCTATCTCCTCCACAGTAACGGTGCAGTCAGGATATCGAAAAGCAGGGGCGGATGGCTTTTCCAGGTGAGGACAGGAACGGATCATGAGATGCTTGGGGGAGCTTACGACGGGCTGCATATCTATCAAAAGGACGCGGATAGCTGGCAGTGGATGCGGAGATTGGAGGATTTTGAATTGTCCAGCCGTTTTGTCGTGCAGGAAAATGCAAATACCGTTTGGGTGTCTCATCCGTACAAGGGTGTATTCAGGATACGGTACGGAGATGAACATGGTTCCAGTCTGGTTGAAAAAATGGATACGACAGATGGATTGCCTTCAGAATTCAGGACCCATGTATTCAGGATCGGGGGAGAAGTCATATTCTGTGCACAGGAAGGCGTTTACGATTTTGACAATGAGCACCAGCGCTTTCAGCGCCACGAGGTGTATCAACGTTTTTTCGATCCCAAGGAAAAGGTAAGGAGGCTGTTTGAATCGCCGGGCGGGAACATCTGGTTTGTCACTGAAAAGGAGATCGGGGTGCTGCAAGTCGATGAAAAAAGCCTGCACAAGGAGATACACAAGAAAGTTTTTCCTGAGCTCAGGGGCAAGCTGATCGGAGGATATGAATTTATTTATCCAGCCAGTGACCGCCATGTGCTTTTTGCCACTGAAGATGGCTTTATCCTGTATGATGCTTCATTGGAAATTGCCGGGGACAGCTGCCTTTCCGTTATCCTTGACGAGGTCAGGGCCGCAGGCAAGGGAGATAGTCTTCTGTTCATGGGGGTATTTCATAAAAGTGGCAGGATTACCCCGACCCAGGTCAAGGCACAAATCCCTTCCCTGCCACCATATTTAAGTACGATCCAGTTTTCATTTTCAGCCCCTGACTATGCCTATCCGGAACTGGTAGAATACAGGTATAAGCTTGATGGACTTGATGAAAATTGGTCCGAGTGGACAAGGAAATCCGGCAAGGAGTACTCGAACCTGAAGCCCGGTAACTATATCTTCCGCATCCTGGCGAGGAATTTCAACGGTTATGTGAGTGACGAAACTGAATACGCATTTACGATTAACCCCCCGTGGTATGCGGCGCCCATGGCATACTGGATATACGGAATAGCAGCAATCACATTGATTGGTGGCATGTTTTGGCTTCCGCGGAGGAAATTCGAGCAGGAGAAGGACCGGATGCACTCAGAACGCAAACGTCTCATTGATGAGCATGAAAAAGCGATCGAAGAATCCGAACAGGAGAAGATCAGGCTGCAGAATGAAAAGCTGATGCTTCAGCTGGAGCACAAAAATCGGGAACTTGTTTCGGCAGCCCTGAATGTCGTTGAAAAAAAGGATATCCTCCAGGATATTGCACAGGACTTGTCGAAGATCCACAAATCATGCCCGGATCCCCAGACGAAAAAAAAGATCGGGAGTATCCTCAACAAATTCGATCACGAAAAACAGTTTGATGACGACTGGGAACAATTCGTCTATCATTTTGAACAGGTCCACGAGGATTTCTTTCACCGCCTGAGAGATAAACACCCTAATCTCACATCCCGGGATCACAAGCTATGTGCTTACCTGAGGATGAACCTGTCTACCAAGGAAATCGCCTCGATTCTCAATATCACAGTGAGAAGTGCCGAAGTGAGCAGATATCGCCTGCGTAAAAAACTTGGCCTTGAATCCAACGAAAAACTGGATGAGTACCTCAGCCATCTCTAAATCAAGCTGTATTGGGCATTTGTAGAGGCATTGTTGTGGTATTGTTGTGGTGTTCTGATACGATATTTCCCTCATGTTGTAGGTTTTTAGGATGAGATTATGTCTTGTTTGTAAACCCGTATCGTATTTTTAGTAGGAGGTATTCAGGCAGATGTACGAATAACTGTTTTTGCTACATCTATTTCTTATACATTAATTCGGACAAAAACGGAATCTGGCTTATGTTTTTTCCTTACAAGCATTTACTCGGTGTTTTATCAATTGTCGGACTGTGTTGTAGTGGCAAGTGGTTGATCACGGACTTGCCCGCAGACCCCGATGTGGGAAAATACAAGCTTGTTTGGAGTGATGAATTTGATGGTTCGGAACTTGATGAGTCATCCTGGAATTATGAGATTGGTGATGGCTGCCCGAAGATCTGCGGCTGGGGAAACAAACAAAAGCAATACTATACACGGGAAAATACAGAGGTCAGGGAAGGTAAATTGATCATCACAGCCAGGGAAGAAGAGAAAGGCGGATATGATTATACTTCTTCAAGGATCCAGTCAGCCGGAAAGCGCGAATTCAGATTCGGACGTATCGATATCCGTGCCAAAATGCCGATCGGCAAGGGAATGTGGCCGGCATTGTGGATGCTCGGCGCCTCGAGGTATGATATTGGGTGGCCAAAATGCGGGGAGATCGATATTCTCGAGCTTGCAGGCAACCAGCCTTCACTGGCACAGGGCACGGTCCATTACCAGGGCAGGAAATGGCGAAAACTGAACAAGGCATATTATGAACTTGAGGAAGGGACTTTTGCGGATGACTTCCATATCTATTCGCTTGATTGGGAAAAGGACCGGATGGCGTGGCTGGTCGACGACCTGAAGTATTATGAGATTACACGCGATTCAGTGGATTCAGACCGGTATCCTTTTAATGATCCCTTCTATTTTATTATCAACTTGGCGGTAGGCGGCAGTTGGAGAGCGGGCAACCCGGACAGTACAACAGTGTTTCCGCAGACCCTGGAGGTTGATTATATCCGCGTTTATCAGAAGGAAGAAAATGAAAATTCAGAGTAATGTGCATGCTATTTAAATCTTAACGTATGGGAAACCTAACCAATGAAAAAGCCAAACAAGGATTGCTGCTTGTGTTTTTCCTGTGCACTTTTTTGTGGCCTCTTGCAGCCCAGGTGGAGATTTCCGGCAATGTCGTGGATGAAAATGGCATTCCGTTGATCGGGGTCAACATCCTTGAAATCGGCACCTCTAACGGGACTACAACCGACCTGGACGGGAATTTCACACTGATGGTATCGGGAAACGATGCCATGATCGAGTTTACCTATGTTGGGCACCATACCCAGCGGATGACGGTTGGACCTGACCGGGTCTTCAATATCGTACTGGAAGCTGAATCAGAAATGCTTGAGGAAATTGTCGTCACCGGGTATGGGACCCAACGGAAGAGTGATCTCGTGAGTTCAGTTGCCGTCATTGAAGTAGAAGATGCCACGCGTGTCCCGACTACCAATATCGCTGAAATGCTGCGTGGCAGGTCTCCCGGGATCCAGGTCACCCTTGCAGATGCAAGGCCTGGCGGGACATCGAATATCCTGATCCGGGGGAGATCATCACTTCTTGGGGGGAATGCCCCGCTATTTATCATCGATGGTGTGCCTGCCGACAATATCAATGCCATCAATCCTGAGGATGTAGAATCGATCGAGGTGCTGAAAGATGCCTCTGCCCAGGCAATTTACGGAGCGCGCGCTTCCAACGGCGTGATCCTCGTGACTACGAAACGGGGCGGTTCAGGTGGCGTGAAGGTGAATTATCACGGGTTCTATGGCCAGCAGTGGCTCAGCAAGAACTTTGACCTGTATAGCGGTGAGGAATGGGCCCAGATGCGCAGGGAGGCTTTTCGTACGGATAATCCCCAGGGGGACTATGAGCCGGACGAATTTGTATTCACGTCCATTCAGCGGGAATCGCTGGAATCCGGGGAGTTTGTGGACTGGGAAGATGAAGTAATGCGCAATCCGGAGCAGCAGAACCATTCCCTTTCCCTTTCAGGTGGTGGGGAATTCACCAAGTTTTATGCGAGTTTTAGTTACTGGGACCAGAAAGGGCTTGTCCCCGGATCGGCATATAAACGGGGTACGGCACGCCTGAACATAGACCAGAAAGTGTCAGACAAACTCAGTTTTGGTGCCAACCTGTATCTCCTCACGGACAGACAGGATATCGAGACAAATGCGTATACAAGATTCATCACACTGCAGCCTCTGGCAAAGGTGCGGGATGATAATGGCGAATTGCTCCGGTTTCCAACTGACAATCCCAATTTTACCAATCCACTTTGGGATCTCAGGGAATCCAACAGGGACCTGAAGGCGAATGAATACAACTTCACATTATTCGGTGAATATGAGTTCCTGCCGAAAATAAAATACCGGCTCAACGCATATTTAACACGTAGAAACCGGACTGGGGGAAGCTATCAGAGCAGCCTGCATTCCCAGGCTTTTGCTGTAGACGGACGTGCAGCGCTCTTTTCAGACAGCAGGAATGAATACCTCATCGAAAATATTCTCACCTATGATACCAAAATAAGCGATGTGCACAACTTTGATGTCACTCTTCTGCAGAGTATCAATGAGCGAAAATATGACAACTCAACAACAGAAGCGACAGGTTTTCCAAACGACCTGCTCGGATACAACGGGATCGCCTCTGCATCCACCATCCTCCCGGTAGAAAGGGTCGCATGGGACCGCGCCTTGCTCTCATACATGGGCCGGGTCAGGTTGAACCTGTTTGACAGGTATCTCCTGACTGCCACCGCGCGTGCTGATGGTTCTTCAGTCTTTGCTCCGGATAACAAGTGGGGCTTCTTCCCGTCATTTGCTGTTGGCTGGAAAATCCATCGCGAGGCCTTTTTGTCCGAAGTGGAACTCATCAACGAACTGAAATTCCGGGCGAGCTACGGATCCGTCGGAAACGAGGCGATCCAGCCATACCAGACACTGGGACTTGCATCTCCGGAGAATTACCTGTTTGGCGATGAAACAGCCGGCGGTTACCAGGCTGGATCATCCCTTTTCAATCCCGACTTGAAATGGGAGACATCGACGACCTTGAATATCGGGCTCGATTTCGGGCTCCTGAAAAACAGGGTTGTGGGAAGTTTTGAATTTTACGATACAGAGACGACTGACCTCCTGGTTGACAGGACGACGCCAGGCGGGACAGGATACACTACCATCATATCGAATATTGGCCAGGTCAGGAATCGGGGAATCGAACTTGGTTTGGAGATCGGGCTGATCCGGTCCAATAAATTGAACTGGACACTAATGGGCAGTTTTACGCGGAACAGGAATGAGATCCTTGAACTTTTCGGTGAGGTCGATGATGAAGGAAACCCGCTAGATGATATTTCCAGGAACAGGTTTATCGGCCATCCGATCAATGTGATCTACCAGTTCCAGTATGACGGGATCTGGCAGACTACTGAAGAAATTGCAGGCTCCCACATGCCGGATGCGACACCGGGCAGGATCAGGGTGACAGATATTGACGGAGACGGAGCAATTACGGCAGATGACAGGGTGATCATCAATGCAGATCCGGACTGGTATGGCAACCTGGCGACCAACATCAGCTTTGGCGGGCTCGAGGTATACGCCGATGTCTATGCCGTACAGGGGGCGACCAGGTCCAATTTCTTCCTTGCGGACTACAACTCGGGGGGAACACTCCAGGGTGTGCTGAACGGGATCAAGGTGGATTACTGGTTGCCTGAAAACACAAACGCGACTTTTCCCAGGCCACGCAGGGGCCAGGCGGATGACTACATCTGGTCCGCCGCGGTGCAGGATGCTTCATATGTGCGGCTTCGGACACTGTCTGTAGCTTACCATCTGCCTGTTAAATTGATTGGCAAGGCAGGGCTGGGAGATGTTACCATCTATGCGACTGGAACAAACCTGGTCACGTGGACTGACTTCCTTTCCTACAGTCCTGAGGTGAATGTGGGAAGTTATCCGGATGCCAAGAGTATCATTTTCGGAATCAAGATATCCAATTGATCAATCGAACAATTTCATTTTTATGAAAAAGATATATTATATCGGTCTCGCTATCGTTTTTACCGGTTTGGTCTCTTGCAGTGATTTCCTGGAAGAGACGCCTCTCACAGATGTTTCCATTGATTTTCTCTACAACGACCCTGAAGGGATCAAGACAGGGGTGATCGGGCTTTACAATGTGCACCGGGACCATTATTCGATTGGGCCAAATGAGAATTCAAAGACGCTCTGGGTCTATGCTCAGCACGATTTGTGTGTGCCACGTGTAGGCTACATCTCCATCATCGGGGATTTTGATCCGAACGCTATGTCCCCGATCCTCTACGGTTCGAACTTCCTGCAACGTATCTGGCGGCATTACTACAAGGTGATCGACAGGGCAAACGCACTCATTGTCGCAGCAGAAAAAGTGGAGGGGATGGATGAAGGGGAGCGGCTGAAAGCGATCGCCGAAGCACGACTTTTCCGTGCACATTCCCTATTCCACCTCTGGCGCATGTTCAAGAATGTCTATGTAAAGAATGAGCCTACCACGCCTGAGAATGTATTTGACAGGGCACAGGCCCCATCCTCGACAGAAGAAATTTTTACCGCCCTGCATGAGGATTTTGATTTTGCGATTGCAAACCTGCCATGGACGGATCAACCAGGCCGGTTGACCCAGGCTTTGGCAAGGCATCTGAAGGCGAAAGCGGCTCTTTGGGAAGAAGACTGGGCAACAGCCGCAGAACATGCAGAAGCGGTGATCAATAGCGGATTCTACCGTTTGATTGATAACCCGGCAAGTGTATTTACAGGTGACCGGAATAATGAGGAAGCACTGTTTGTCATCCAGCTCGCTGAAGGCGTTGCCGGGGGTGGCCCGGGCAACATGATCCCGGCAAATTTCATGGCCAGGTATTATGAAGTCGAAGGTGCCAAGTTCAGCCTGGAGCAGGGCGGACGCGGATTCGGGTTTATTTATCCCAATGATTACCTCCTTGGTCTGTACGATTTTTTTGACAAACGGCTGGATGCCTATTACATCCGGAAATTCTATTACAACGATGAGGAGAACCTGCCCCCAGGCGTGCAGTTGGGTGACCAGATCATTATTCCGAGGACGGGTTCAACCCAAAGCCAGTATTATGCGCGGATCGCACCTTCCGTAAAAAAATATTTTGACGATGATATTCCGCCTGAAGTAGCCGTGAGTTACAAGAACCTGATGATCTACAGGTTGGCGGAGACGCATATCGTGGCTGCGGAAGCATATATGCGGATGGGGAACCAGGCCAAGGCACTTGAAATGATCAATCCGATCAGGGACCGGGCCGGTGTGCCGCCCTTCTTTAACCTGACCGAACTTGACCTGATGAAGGAACATGCGCGCGAACTGGCATTCGAGGGACACCGGTTTTTCTTCCTCAAAAGGATCGGGAAACTGGTCGACCAGGTACGCCGCTTTGCGGGAAATGACGATTTCGGCAATGTGGCCCGCCAGTTCATCAAGCCGCATTACGTAAACCTTCCGATTCCGCAGGCAGAGCTTGATCTGCTTGGGCCCGATTACCCGCAAAATGAAGGTTATTGATCGTTCATCAAAACAGGAATCCCTTTACAGTTTGTATAAACTTGAATTATTTACTGGATCACATTTAAAATTCTGATTATGAAAAAATTCTTACACTTTGTACTCTTTTTGAGTATTCCTTTCTGGGCTGCAGGCCAAACGACCGAAGTGATCTCCCACTGGGAGACAGTGACCCTCGAAATGGCTCAATCTTTCAACAATGGCTACTTTGGGGACAGCCTGTTTGCCCCTGTTGCCAACCCAAATCCATCGGGCATCAACACGACTGACAGTGTCCAGCTCTGGAAAAAGGCGACCGATGCGGCTGCATGGGGCGGATACAATTACCTTCTGCCGGAAGCAATCGACCTGACGGGGGAAATCGGGATGATCTGCCTGGATGTATATGGCGAAAACCCCTTCCGGATGCGCGTCAAGCTTGAGGAGTCAAATGACGGCGGACCCGACCTCAGCTTTGACCTGGAATACACAGCTGCCGGTGAATGGGAACAGCTCTGTTATGACCTCTTCGGAGCAGATTCAGGTGGTGGAATCGGTGCAGCACAGGGATTTACGTACAATAAACTGGTCCTCTTTCCCGGCCGGGAAGGTGTGCCAGCTGTAGAAACGGCCTATTATGTCGACAACATTAAAAAGACAACGGGCACGAAAGCCAATACAGTGACAAAAATCATGGCTGCCTATGAACCCTACGGCCTGAAGATGGGTGGTTCCTTCGGGAATGGATATTTTGCGGACAGTTTGTTTGCCGCCGTGCCCAATCCGAACCCATCCGGGATCAATACAAGTGGCAATGTCCAGATCTGGAAAAAGGCAACAGATGCAGTCACATGGGGCGGATATTACTTTGATCTTCCGGAGCCGCTTGAGCTGACCGGACAAACCGGACAGGTATGCATTGATGTGTATGGCGACAAGGAATTCCTGATGCAATTCAAGATCGAGGATCATGTGGGCGATGGGCCTGATGTCAGTTTCGACATGGACTATACCACGCCCGGCGAATGGCAGCAGCTGTGCTATGACCTGATGGGTTTTGACAACCAGGGCAACTTCGGGACAGCAGCTGGATTTACATACACACGCATTGCACTCTTCCCGGATCGCGGTGTCGTGCCTGCTGAAGAAACTTCCTATTACCTGGATAATATCGTCAAGACCACAGGGAGCGGGCTGGATGAAGATTATGCCCTGATCTCCGACTACGAGCCCATGGGGACGGCAATCCAAATGGCCCTGTCCTTCGGGAACGGCCACTTTGGCGACAGTATTTTCCCTGTCGTGGCCAACCCTTCCATGGATGCCGTAAATTCAAGTATGATGGTGCAGCAATGGTGTAAAGCAAATGATGCTCAATCCTGGGGAGGCTGGGCCGCTGACGTGGATACCATCGACTTTACCGGCAACAAGGCTACTGTTTGCGTTTCCATGTACGCAGAAGCAGCAGATAACCTGCAACTCAAGCTGGAGGGATCTGCAACTGGTCCGGATTTGAATATTATCCTTGATTATACGACTCCAGGTGAATGGCAGGAATTGTGCTTTGATTATTCAGAGCCGGATATTAACGGGAATGTCGGCCTGGGTCATTTGTATACCAGGATCTCTTTCTTCCCCGATTTCGGTGTCGTGCCGCCCGCAGACAGGTGTTATTACCTGGATAATGTCTATAAGATTACCAATGGCGGCGGTGCGATTCTGGAACTTCTTGGTACGGTCATTGAGACCAGCCCCGATCACACCATCCTTTCAAACCTGTTGAGTACGGCGGATCTTTGGGGCCCTGTCAACGCAGCAGGTGTTACGATATTCGCTCCGACAGATGATGCGTTCAATGCGCTGCCGCAGAATGTCATGGATGCTTTGATGAACAATACGGACAACCTGCTGTACAATGCATTGCTCCACCATGTTGTCGCGGATACTGTTTCTGCGGAGATGATGACCCAGGACATGCATATGATTTCACAGAATGGCCAGGATATCATTGTGACAGAGGCCGGTGCAAAAGTGGCCAATGCAAATATCACGACGCCAGACGTTGCCGGTGTGAACGGAATGTTGCACATCGTGGATGCTGTCCTGGAGTTTCCGGATGATCCTGAGTTTTACATGATCGCTGATTATGAATCTCCTGAATTCTCGCCTGAATGGACCGACTTTAACGGAGGCTCAAATACAAAGTTTGAGATCGTCCCGAATCCGGCGCCGGATGATGGAAACAACTCATCCATGGTTGGCTCTTTTGTAAAAGACACCGCTGGGAATGTATGGCAAGGGATATATTATGACGTCGAACGCCCGCTCAACCTGTACAACGACATGTTGATGGTCTGTATGGATTATTGGTCTCCGACAGGTGGGATTGTACGATTGAAGCTGGAGAAAGCAACCACTGGCACATCTGATTTTCCTGCATGGCAATTTGAGAATGACGTTGTAGCCGGCTGGAATGAGGTTTGCTGGGACTTGTCAGGAATCGATGATGACCTTGGTGTGCAACTAACAAACCATATTTTTACCAGGCTCACATTATTCTTTGATTTTCCATTTGAAAATGCGACACTGCCTGATATGCCAACAACTTTTTATTTCGATAATATGCGGCAAGTGAGACTGGGGAGTACCAGCGTTCAGAAAATTGACCAGCTTGAAAACTTCCGTTTCTATCCGAACCCGGCGACCAATATGATCAACATCGAATCAGATACCCCATTACACCGGGTGACTGTATTTGATGTAACCGGAAGGTACATGATGCAAGTGAACAACCCGGTCGAGAATAACCTCGAAGTATCCAGGTTGCAGCAAGGCATGTATTTTGCCAGTTTCCAGGATGAGCATGGCAATGCCATGGGAACTGTCAGATTTATCAAACAGTAAGTTTCTTTTCATAAAAGGTGTACCTGCCAGTTCTGTCTGGCAGGTACTTTTTTTTAATTCCAGCTATGCGCACCAATATTATCGCTTTCAGCCTCCTCGTTTTTATCCCGATTTTTTGCCAGGCTCAAAATCCCTTGATCACAAATATCGGCCACAGGCAAACCACTTCGCTGAACGGCAAGTGGCACTATATTATTGATCCCTATGAAACCGGGTATTACGACTACAGGTATCAGCCCTATGATGCAGGTGAAAGCAGCAGGCACAATCCAAGGGCATTCTTCAACAATGC
>JARQTN010000151.1:39976-55214 GCA_029976695.1 Lewinellaceae bacterium | reverse complement strand
TGGATTTGCGGCTTCTTCCTGATTGCACTTGCTTCTGTCCCACCCATTCAGTTTCTTTTTGTCGGTACAGATCTCTGTAAGCCTATTGATCAACGAGTTAAAGATATCCGAGTAACAATACGTGTTGTGGACAAGGAAAATCAATTGCCTGTTCCCTTTGCCCTTGTAGAAATGGTTGTGATTAATCAAAATGCAGTGATTGTTGACGATAAATGCAGCAGGGAAGAGGAGAGACTGGCCCTGATTTCTGACATTACGGATCTGGACGGCAGATCCACACTGGTCGGTCCTCAAGTGATCTTTGATAATACATGGGATTGTACTAAAACGATTGTTGAAATTACTGATGGAGAGGGATACTATGAAGATGCAAGAGTTTTAAACCTCTTTCACTATGAAGATCCGGAGTACAAGTATATCCGGATAGAACTCATTCCAAAAAATGCGCTTTGACATGAAATATTTCTTTACAATCTTCTTCAACCTGACACTTTCGCTTGTCATTTTTGGACAACATTTTTTGGAAATGCCTGCTGAGCAATTTCTGATCCAAATGCAGTGGGAAGAAGATATCTATGCTGACCTTCAAATGATTTTTCATGATGCTGACCAGGACCAGGACCAGGATCTGTTTTTCGTTGGATTGGTCCCGGTCGAGTTAACCGAAAATGTGATCAATAATCTTTCCTACCGGATCGATTTTCAGAGAAATACTGGGGATGTTGCCCACAGTGTCTTTGATTCGCGCCACGAAATGTTCCCGGATTTTCAATTTCCACGGGGACTGTTCTATCCCTCAGCGGGAGACCTGAATGGAGATGGTCAAACCGACTTTGTCACGGCAGGTGCTTTAGATCCCAGTTTTGACTATCAGGAACTGATTTTCTATCTCCAGGCTTCTGACGGTATACAGGTTCGTTTTGATACATTCCACAGTCCGGCATTCAATCTTCCGAAATTTCAGGCATTGAGTTTTCTCATCCCGCACCTGGTGGACCTTGACCAGGATGGGGACCTTGACCTCCTGGTAGCCGGAATGGAACCTGACTATATCAATGATCCGGAAGGTGCATACCAGAATGTGATTTACTATGCTAAAAATACTGGTACGCCATCCACCCCTGAGTATTTAGGCTGGTTTCATAATCCATATGGCTTGGAACCCGTAGTTGAGGCTGAATTGCCGGTTTTCCTGAGTGGCGATCTCGATCTTGATGGAGATATCGATGTTCTGGTTGTGCCACTATCAGGGGAACAAATTGCCATCCGGTTTTATGAGAACCTGCAGGAGCCTGGAGGGAAACCCCTGTTTAACGGGTACGAATTTTCCCCTTTCGGTTTGCCAGTTCTGCAGGAAGATGAATCATTTCTTTCTCCCGCCTTGATGGATGCAGAAGGGGATGGTGATCTTGATTTTTTTATTGTGCGGAATGAGGACCCGGTCTATCGTTTGGAGTTTTATGAAAATACAATGTGTGCACAATCACTGGGTTTCATCCAGGAAGAAATCTGTGCTGGCGAAACTTACCTTTTCGGAAATGAAACAATAACTGAATCCGGTCAGTATTTTTCTGTGGTCCGGAAAGATGATGGCTGTGACAGTATTGTCGAGCTGCAAATAGACTTCATTGAAGTTGATACAGCGGTTACATGGGATGGAGAGAAGCTCACCGCCAGATTGTCCGATGCCACATACCAGTGGTTTGACTGTGCGACGATGGTAGATATTGACGGAGCGCAGTTTCAGTCCTTTATTCCCGAGTCCAGTGGAGCGTACGCTGTCAGGATTACGGATGAGCATGGGTGTACAGGCGTGTCAGCCTGTTTTTCTGTTGCACTAACCGGTACCAAAAAGGTAAGTATGGATAAGGCAATCTGCATCTATCCAAATCCTGCATCATCTGAAATCTGTATCCGGAATACATATGCTTTGCCCATCCAAAAGATTGACTTTTTATCTCCTCATGGATTGTCTTTCAACTTTCACGGGGCTTTGAGTGCTGGTCCAATTTCTTTGCAACAGATCCCGTCAGGCATTTACCTTGTCAGGGTGCAATGGGTCGATGAGAGAAATGCGCTTGTGAAAGTCATCGTGAACAAATGAAAGCAGTCACTTACATGATGCACACTGTACATACCGGGATATGTATACAGGCAACATGAAAGTATTGCAGGAAGCAACACTGTTTAATCTCTGACAACTATCCTTTTTTCAATCGCCCGGCTACGATTTCCGCAGCCACTCTCCCGGACTCCATTGCGCCATTCAAGGACCCGTTCGCCAGGTAATCACCGCAAAGTGTCGTGGATCCATCAAGGCGCATCGCCTCAGGATCCGGGCTGTAACGGATGTTCCTGACATCCGGAAGGGACCGTGGAATCACATACGATTTGATAAACTCCAGTGAGCCGGTATTTGCATGCTTTGAAAGGTCTGCCTTTGCCTGTTCGATCAATTCTTCCCCCGTGAAATCATGGTCGCGGACAATGGTTGCCGAAAGGAGGTGGCCGTGTCCTGAACCCAGCAGGTCGGTGACGTAATGAAAGTGATTCACAAGGGACGACTTATCCGGAATGAGACCGATGATCGGGGCTTTCAGGATGGTTGAATCCGCTTTGAAATAAAGTGTCTGGCTGCTTTTCCATGCGATATCCTGACTTGCGGATGTCTTCTGATCTGGGCTGCCCGGGCCTGATGCAATGACAATATGGTCAGCAGCGATCACTTCACCACCATCAAGATGAATCCTGCCTTGGTCAATATCTTTGACATGGGTGTTAAACCTGAATGTGGTTTTTTTCAGCCTTGATTTTAACTGTGCAGGGATCGCATGCATGCCTTTTTCTGGGATTGCCGCATACCCGGTGGCAAACATCTTGTAGACGAATTCAAACATCCTGCTCGAGGTGCGTAATTCGGGCTCCAGGAAAATGCCTGCAAAGAATGGGCGGAGGAAATGGCTGATGATGGTTTCCGAAAAGCCGCAACTTATCAGGTACTCCATTGTGGTGACCTCTTCCCTGTTGAAGATCTCTTCAAGGTCCGTTTGCCGCAGCCGTTTTGCGAGCTGGTGTACGATCATTTTGTCTTTCAGGGTGCCGATCGATGAAAGCATGGTCGGCAGGAGGAAAGTCGCATCCCGAAGCGGGTCACCGAATTTATAGGGTTTTCCGTGGCGGAAAATGATGGCCCCGGGCAGAAAGCGCTTCAAGTTGAGTGCGTCCAGGTCGAGGTATTCCTTTGCCGCCGGGTATTCGGTGAGCAGCACCTGGAACCCATGGTCCAGCAAATGCCCATCCATAAGGTCTGTCTTCACCCTTCCCCCCACACGGTCAGACTGCTCAATAACCAAAGGTGCATAACCCGACCTTTCAAGTTCAAGCGCACAGATCAGACCACTGATCCCTGCACCGATGATGACAACTTGTTTATTCTCGCCCATCATGCATCCGGAATTGTTGGTGAAGGTGGGTAAAATACGCACGATATCTGGCTTTCCGCGGATAAAATGCCAGATATAATGCCGGGTATAGCAGGAGGCCGATCAAAAAATTGGAACCCTGGTATGTCATGTCATCGATGATCATTGACCGGTCTGCATCGATTTTCTCTACAATGTGGCGGTGGTTCCATGATTTCAGGCCAGGCGGTAAAACCACGCCCTCATCCACAAACCAGGCTGCATGATCATCCATATGGTCATCCGTGATCTTACTGACCCACTCCATCCTGAATGGAAAAAGAAAACGCAAATGCACCTCGTCCCCCTTTTTTGAGCCGGTGAAACGGACAATTTCCATTTTTGCGCCTTTGGGCTTCAGCGCTTCAAACAGTTTGCGGTCGAAGGCCTTCATGACATCCCTGTGGCCTCCAGGGACGATCGTTTTTAAAATGATTTTCATGTACCATTAAACTTTTCAGAACTCATTTGGTTTTTATCCACAAATCTTTAAACGCAAAAAAGAAGTGACAGTAATTGTAATGGCATTATTAAGTTTAACCAGTTTATTCTCCTCCAGTCCCAGGGCGGAATTGGATGTGAAATCCATTCATGATTTCAAGATTGAAGCACTCAACAGCGATGAGGTTATCGATTTTTCTTCCTTTAAAGGCAAAAAAATACTCATCGTCAATGTGGCTTCAAAATGCGGATTTACCCGTCAGTATGACGATTTGGAAAAATTGTACGAGAAATACCAGGACAAGCTGGTGATCGTCGGCTTTCCATGTAACCAGTTCCTGATGCAGGAGCCCGGTTCCGAAGAAACGATCGCTGAGTTTTGCAGAGTCAATTATGGCGTCACCTTCCCAATGACGACGAAGATCAATGTGAAGGGAAAGAACCAGCATCCGATCTATCAGTGGCTAACCAGCAAGGAGTATAATGGAAAGGATGATTACAAGGTTTCATGGAATTTCAACAAATTCCTGATCGATGAAAACGGGAATCTCCTGGAACATTTTGCTTCCAAGGTTGAACCTTTTGATGAGGCGATCATCAAATATTTGGATGGAAGAAGCTGATTTTTCCTGATCGGGTTAAAGCAGTTCCTCAATCTTTTTATTCAGAACCAACTTGCTGACGCGTTCAATTTCGTGGGGTTCCCCTTCTATTTCAATATAGGTGCCATTCGATACACAGGAAATAAATCGTTCTGATTCCTCCTTCGTCACCATCCAGTCCTCCGAGCCGCGCATTAAAAAAACAGGTGTCCTGACATACACAGCAGTTTGTGTGCAGATGGAGGGCTCTTCACCCAATTCTGTGATAAAATGAGCTGTATTCCGCACAACCCGCTTCCAATGATCGCCGTGGCGGGCTACCAGCCTTGAGCCAAATTCAGGGACTTTTTCCGTTATTTTCTCAGGATCGAGATAATTCACCTGTTCCTTTGCTTCCTCGGGGTTCCATCTGAGTTTTGTGCCGTAGGTCATGATCTTTTTGATGACACCGGGATATTTCAGGGCATGGTTCAATGCCACGTATCCCCCCATGCTGTAGCCAAATACGACTGGCTCAACGAGGTCATATTCACTGATCAGCCTGTGCAAATAGTCCGTAAACAGATCAATGGAAAAACGGATGTTTTCTCCTGCCTTTTTCCCGTGTCCGGGAAAATCAGAATTCAGTACATGCCACGTTTTGCTGAAATACCCTTCAATCTCTTTCAGGGATTCGGCATTGCCCAAACCACCATGCAGCAGGATCAGGGATTGTTTCATTTTCGGTCGGTTGATATTGTGTGCTAAAAGTTCGCAATATTTTTTGAATCGCGCACGCGCCTCCGTGACAGCGACCTTCCCATGTGCCCTGATTTTTTGGGGCTGGTTTGAAAACCATGCACATATTTTTGTCTATTGCTGGAAAGAAATAAACCTTCCGCGTCGATCCAATACCCTCCTGTTTCGACAATCAACCAACCTTGTGTAGAAAAAATGAATACCTTTGGTTAACCAGACAGGCACATTTCAACACGATTACCCAGAAGACCTGACCCCAAAATGTCTATTACCCAGAGAATCCTGATACTCCTTTTGCCTAGCATTCTTTTGCCGGCTTTTCTGTTGGCCCAAAACAGCGTCAGCGGAAAAATCCTTGAAGCGGAAAACCAGCCGCTCGAATTTGCCAATGTCCTCCTGCTGACCCAGGCTGATTCTTCACTGGTCAAAGGGACTGTTTCGGATATTGATGGATTTTTCCAAATTGAAGATGTTCCGCATGGAAGCTATTTCCTGGAAATCAGCATGATTGGTTTCCAGAAAACGACGATCCAGGATATTCAGCTAATGGAACAAACAGCTCTGAATATTCCGGAAGTTACGCTGACACAGGGCATGGAACTGGACGAAGTCGAGGTCGTGGCGCGCAAGGCTTTGTATGAACAGAAGATCGATAGGCTGGTCGTCAATGTGTCCAGCAGCATCGTCGCTACCGGGTCCACAGCGCTGGATGTCCTCGAACGATCCCCGGGCGTGATCGTCAACCGGCAGAACAATTCCATTTCACTGGTCGGGAAAAACGGGGTGAATATCATGATCAACGGAAAAACGAGTTACATGCCCGTCGATGCAGTGGTCCGGATGCTGGAAGGCATGAGTGCTGACAACATCGAATCCATTGAGCTGATCACTACACCACCTGCTAGTTTCGATGCCGAAGGCAATGCCGGGTTTATCAATATTGTGCTGAAGAAGCGGACGGATGTTGGCCTGAACGGCAATTATTCCCTGTCGGGTGGATTCGGGAGGGGGTTTGTGACGAATGACCAGCTGGGCCTGAATTACAGGAAGGGCAAGGTGAATATTTTTGGTGGGTACAGCTTTGTATGGACGGGCCAGGAGCAGGTATTTACAAATTCAAGGGACATCCTGTTTGATGAACATCTGTTTTCAAACGCCAATGTCTCCTTGCGGGATCCCTATCAGCGCAATCACAATGTCAGGCTGGGAATCGATCTCGAACTTTCAAAGAATACAATCCTGGGTTTGCTTGTCGGTGGATATGACAACAAGTGGTACATGGATGCCGAGAACAACAACATCCAGTCGGTTGATGGTGAAGTTGACCAAATCGTCGATCTCTATCTGACCGAAAGAAACCAGTGGTGGCACCAGAATGCAAATATGAACCTGAACCACAAATTTTCTGAAAGGACTTCCGTTTCCCTGAATTTCGACTACCTGCATTACAGGGATGAAAACCCGACAGAGTATGAAATTGAATATTTCACCCCGCAAGGCAACCTCGACCGGCAGGAACTCCTGCGTTCAGATAAAGTGACGCCAATCGAGTTTTGGGTCGGCAAGATTGACTTTGCGCACAAGCTGAACGGTTCGATGAAGCTGGAGCTGGGTGCGAAGGCTGTAAAATCAAACTTTGTGAATGAAGTAGCTGTCGAAACTTTTCTTTCTCCCGACTGGGTACAGGATCCAATGTTGACAAATGTCAGTGACTTGAATGAGGAGGTTTTTGCCGGATATGCATCCCTGGACTATAACATTTCTGATGCGATAGGGCTGAAGGTCGGACTCAGGTATGAGTACACAGATTCAAAGCTTGATATCAACACGGAAGGGCGTGTGGTGGACAGGCAATTCGGGGCACTGTTTCCCAGTATTTTCCTGTCACACCAGCTGCATGAGGATCATTCCCTTGGTATATCATATGCACGGCGGATCACTCGTCCGACATTCAATGATATGGCGCCCTTTATCATTTTTATGGATCCGAATACCTTCTTTTCAGGGAATGCCGGGATCCAGCCAGCCCTCAGTAATGCAATTAAATTTGATTACAGGTTCAAATCTGCCATCCTGAGCATCCAGTATTCTGTCGAAGACAGCACGATTGCCCGGTTCCAGGAAAGGGTCGTTTCGGAAGCAAATAAATCGTATCTCCAGCCACTCAATCTCGATCAGACAAGGACGCTTTCCTTCACACTGGGGTTTCCCCTACAAATCACATCCTGGTGGGAGATGCGCGTAAACCTGGTCTATGCACACCAGGATGTAACGGGCAACTATTTTGGCGTGTCAACAAGGAACAAGCAAAACCAGTTCCAGGCGAATGGCGCCTGGTCTTTCAAGTTGCCCAAAGATTTTTCTGCTGAACTTTCCGGTAATTATTCGGGACCACAGTTGTTTGGCGGGTTTGCCCGGCTGAAAGGCACTTACGCAATCAATTTTGGATTGCAGAAAAACCTGGGTGACCGGTTCGGCACACTCAGCCTGAATGTACGCGACATTTTCAATTCACTCAAATGGGATATTACAACCCGGGTAGAAGGACAGGATTTTGGAACGTTCAACACTTTTGATTTCAGCCAGCGTACATTCACACTGACATATTCGCGCAACTTCGGTAACCGGAAAGTCAAATCAGCCCGGCAGCGCCAGACCGGCTCAGAAGATGAGCGCAGGCGTGTTCAATAGACGATTCCATCCTCCCTGGACATGATGCCAGTCCTGAGTTCTCCTGCCGAATGACAAGCCACCATGATTCAAAAACAATCTTTAATTTCACCAGATGAATCAGGATCGTATCAAGCAAATCATCGAAGGTGAAATTCGGGCAATCCGGAATATCCCGGTTAACGAGACTATCGGGCAGGCCGTAGACCTGATATACGAGCAGGTGCATGTGAGAAACGGGAAAGTGGTGATCAGCGGCATGGGGAAAGCCGGACAGATCGGGCATAATATCGCCACAACACTCAGCTCCACCGGCACATCGGCAGTCTTCCTCCATCCCAGTGAAGCCCAGCATGGTGACCTCGGGATTGTCCAGTCCAATGATGTCATGCTCCTTGTTTCAAATTCCGGAAAGACACGTGAGATCATCGAACTCGAATTTCTGGTAAAGCAGCTGTTTCCGGATATAAAGATCATTGGCCTGACCGGAAATCCCGAAGGTGATATGGTCCGTTTTTGTGATGTCCTGCTCCATACAGGTAGCCCGCAGGAAGTATGTCCGCTCGGTTTGACCCCGACAACCTCCACGACCGTGATGACGGTCATCGGGGATGTCCTGGTTGTCCTGATGATGGAAAAGATCCGGTTTACAAAAGAGGATTATGCACGGCGGCACCACAGTGGATACCTTGGATATAAATCCCGCAGTTCATGAAGTTCAGACTCATTGCAGGCCCTTGCGCCATCGAAGACAGGGAAACCGCATTCCTGATCGCCCGGGAGGTAAAGGCAATCTGCGGAGATTTGGATATCCATTACATTTTCAAGGGCAGTTACAGGAAGGCAAACAGGTCCCGGCTGGACAGTTTTACAGGGATCGGCGACCAGCAGGCCCTTGAGATCCTCGCCGATGTTGGAAGTTTGCTTGGGGTGGAAACAATCACGGATATCCATGAAAGCCATGAAGCTACGCATGTGGCGCAATATGTCGACTATCTTCAGATTCCGGCTTTCCTGTGCCGGCAGACGGAGCTTCTGCTGGCTGCTGGAGAAACGGGAAAAGGAATTCATATCAAAAAGGGCCAGTTTATGTCACCTGAAGCAATGAAGTTTGCAGTTGAGAAAGTACAGAGTACCGGAAACAGGAATGTGATGGTCTGTGAGCGGGGCGTGACCTTTGGTTATGGTGACCTGATCGTCGATGCAACCGCAATTCACCGGTTGAAATCCCACGGGGTGCCTGTGATCATGGATTGCACACATTCGGTCCAGAAACCAAATCAAACCGAGGGCATCACCGGGGGTGATCCCACCATGATCGAAACCATTGCCCTTTCTGCCGTGGCAACCGGTGCGGACGGCTTTTTTATAGAAACCCATCCCGATCCGAAATCAGCTAAAAGTGATCCACATACAATGCTGATCATGAGTCAGTTGAGGCCGATCCTTGAAAAAGCAATGAAGATTCGCAACGCATTACAATGAACGGGAAAATACTGGAGAGACTATATCATAACCTGCGTTATCTTGGTGAGACAGGCCAGCTTGATCTTTCCCGCAAGGATTTGCAGGAGATCATTGGCCGAAAACGAATTCTGACCTTGGAAGAGCTCATCGGGATCAGTACCGAATGCGGGGTGCCGGTTGCCGTTTTATTGGAAACGCAGATGGGCAAAAGATTTGCCGCGATCAGGATGCTGGTGATGGATTGTGACGGTGTGCTTACAGACGGAGGTATGATCTTTACAAAGGGCGGGGATGAAATCAAGCGGTTCAATTCGAGGGATGGCCTTGGCATCAAGAGAACCCGGGAAAGCGGGTTGATCACGGCGATCCTCAGTTCAGGTATTTCAACCGGTATTGTGGAAAAGCGGGGAGAAATGCTTGGTGTGGATCACGTTTATGTAGGAAAAGAACCTAAATTGACCATCCTGGAAAACTGGATGCGGCAGCACAATTTTGGATTTGAAGAAGTAGCTTACATCGGTGATGATTTGACGGATTTGCCCGTCCTTGAGCGTGTTGGGCTGTCAGCCTGCCCCCTGGATGCTGTCCGCCGGGTACGGCAGGCTTGCAAGGTGGTCCTGCAGAGAAAGGGTGGAGAAGGGTGCGTCCGCGAACTGATAGACAACTACCTTCCGGTATAACCTCCGGTTTTTAAACATCGTACCTTAATCAACCCACCGTTCTGCACTTGAAATGTTGGCCACATTGAAAAAGCCCAACACAGGTTCATTGGTCTCGGCGTTGATGATATTACTCCGGGCATTCGCGATCGGCAGGGAGAAAATGGCATTATCCCCGTTTGTCATCTGCTCCTGTGCGATCTGGAGGAAGTAGAAAGCCTCGTTCGAGATCGAGTGTACTTCCACATACGCATGGTCACCAGGGAGATAGGGATCGAACCCGCCTTCATCACTTTGCGGATTGATGGATAATCGCAGTGGACGAATGAAAGCCACCCCGTCCAGCCCCGAACCAGGGTCGAATGTCGCATCCCATACAAGTGTGAGCTCCTGTGGTTTATTGAGCAGGGTATCGTTTTTCCAGGCCCGGATCCAGTAGCTGTCCCCCTCGCCGCTGAAATCTTTCGCGTACACTTCTCCGTAGTATCCCTCATCCAGGCCCAAAGATCCTTCCTCGAATACCATGGCAATGGAATCTATCGCGGGTACACGGCGGACCTCTGTTTGTGAGATGAAAAATTCCCCATTATACTCGATACCAAGCTCGATAATATCGCCTGTGACGCCGATGGTTTCTTCACCATTGGGCGTCCAGACATAAGCTCCATCCACGGTATATTCAAATGGGAGGACACGGTTGCCGTTGCGCACCACAACAGTTGCATCCGAAACAGCCGCGGGTTTGCCAGAATCAAAATAATCCTGCGACCAGGTCAGCCGGATGGTCTGCGCTTCATTGCGCGTATTGATCCATCCGTCGACCACCAATGTCGGAGCTTCAAAGCCGCTGTCGACATCGATGGCGTCCTCACAGGATGTAAGCAGCATACTACTCACTGCCAGAAGTATAAAAATGAAATATCTGATTGTTTGATTCATGTTCTTCTGCATTTTACTTCAGGGTGAAATTGTATGAAATGGCCGGGATCACACTGCCCACCACGGAGAGGCGAATGGCCTCTGTAGAGATGGCCTGCCCCGGTACCGGACGTCCCTCAGCCTGCCGGAAAAAGATGGAGAACGGGTTCCTGCGGGCATAGACATTGTACAGCCCGAACACCCATTCACCTTTCCACTTCTTGTCCTTTTTCGGGTTCGGCCCCAATGTCCACGACAGGTCCAGCCTGTGGTAGGGGGGGATGCGGACGTTGTTCCGGGTGTCGCCATCGTTGTTCGGGATGACATAGCCTTGCTGTACGTATCGTGTTGAGGCGAATGTTGTGGGTGTCCCGGTATTGAAGACAAAGTTGGCAGACAGGGTGGATCTCGGGCTTAATTCGTAGAACGCCGTCAGGCTGAAATTATGCGTCTGGTCAAATCGGTTCGGATACCAGTGGTTGTTATTAATGCCATCTACCAGACGTTCGGACCTTGCCAGCGTGTAGCTGATCCATCCATTCAGCCTGCCGGAATTGCGGCGCAGGAAAAACTCGGCCCCGTATGCACGCGCTTCCCCTTCGAGGATTTGACCCTCAAGGAGTTCGTTCAGGATCAGGTCCGCACCATCGACATAATCAATGATCCGGTTGGTCTTTTTATAGTACACCTCGGCCGAGAACTCGATATTATCATTGTTGAAATTCCTGAAATACCCTGCCGCCACCTGGTTGGCCGTTGCCGGCCGGATATTGTTTGTGCTCGGCGTCCAGATATCAAGTGGCGTAGATGCCGTTGTATTGGAAAGCAGATGGATGTACTGTGCCGTCCGGTTGTAACTTGCCTTGAGCGAACTGTTTTCTCCCAGGTCATACTTGACGGAAAGACGCGGCTCAAAGTTGCCGTAGCTTTTCACTGTCTTCCCTCTTTCCACGAACTCGATCTCCTCAACAGGCCTGATCAATCCCGGCTCAGCCTCCCCGTAATAATAGACGTTACGTCCGCCCAGGTAAGAGAAGTGGGAGAAACGCAGCCCGTAATTGATCTTGAATTTGTCAAACAGGGATACCTCATTTTCGATGAAAATACCGGATTCCAGGGAATACTGCCTGTCCACGCTGATATCCAGGAAGTCATTGTCAGTGATGGCCAGCGCATTGGCCGGCTCAAAAACATAATAAATCATTTGTCCTCCGAAGCGGACCACGTTGTTGGGATTGATATAATAGGTCAGTTCAGGCTTGATGCTGAGGTTCTTGATATGTGCGTTCCAGTCAAACTGGTCTTCCTCGGTATCCCCGAAATTGATCTGGTACTCGTAGTCACTGTAGTATGCCGTGATATTGCTGAAGAGTTTCTCGTTGAACAAGTGGTTCCAGCGCAGGGTGGCCGTGGAGTTGCCCCAGCTGAATCCGGCCGCGTCCCCGAAGGAAAAGTTGTCCCGGCCGAAGTAACCGGACAGGAAGACCTGGTCCTTGTCACTGAACCGGTAATTGGTCTTCAGCGTCAGATCGTAGAAATTCAGCGCCGTCCCTTCGAAATCTTCCCCCAGGAAAGGTGCGGCAAGCACATCGATATAGGACCGCCGCCCGGCAACAATAAAAGAAGCCTTGTCCGGGATAATAGGTGCCTCGATCGAAAGCCGTGAGAAGATGGTCCCGATCCCCCCGTTCATTTCGAACTGCTTGCTGTTCCCTTCCTTCATGCGCACGTCCAGGATCGAGGAAAGCCGCCCGCCGTACCTGGCCGGGATCCCGCCCTTGTACAGTTTGACATCCTTGACGGCATCAGGGTTGAAGACAGAAAAGAAACCGAACAGGTGCGATGAGTTATAGACCGGTGCCTCATCCAGCAGGACAAGGTTCTGGTCGATGCTGCCGCCGCGGACATTGAACCCGGCGGCACCTTCTCCCACCGTTGTAATGCCGGGCAGCACGAGAATCCCGCGCAGCACATCCGTCTCACCCAGCAGGGAAGGGAGTTTCTTGATCTCCCCCATACTGAGTTTATTGACGCTCATCTGCAAGTCGCGCACATTTTGATCGCGTCTGTCGCCTTTCACAACAATCTCGTCGATCACGGTGGACTCAATGCTGAGTTCGATATTGAGGGTCACATTTCCGTTTAGGTCCAGGTTTTGCACAAATTCTGCATACCCCAGGTATCCGCTCTTTACGGTGTAGGTGCCCGGTTCCACGGTGAGGGAGAAAAAGCCGTATTCATTGGTCGCTGTTCCCTTTTCCAGCTCATCGACCAGCACGTAAGCACCGATCAGCGCCTCCCCGTTTGCAGCGTCCTTGACATAGCCGCTGATCGTGACTTGCTGCGCTGCCATTGAAAAGGAGCTGACCATGAAAAAGCTGTAAAACAGCAGGTTATATATACTTTTCAAGATATCTGTTTTGTATTTCACAGGATGATCGGACGATGGTCCATTTTGTCTCACAGAAGAAACCATTGAGTACTGGGATGGTTTGTGTTTTTAACACATTTCTTTTTTACTCATTTTATTATTTGGCGATGGCTCTGAGACACTGTTTCTCTCCTTTATTCCGGCCGGATGCATACTGTGAATTGCTTTGGGATGCTACCTTTGGGGTCAACCTGTAACAGAATTTCTATGTACAAACCATTCATCAAGGCCGGCCACCTCGAAAACCTTACTGATGCACGGTATTTTGCGGCGAAAGATGTCGAATGGCTGGGTTTTTACCTGGACCCGAATGATCCGGAGTCCATATCATTCCAGGAACTTAGTGCGATCCGCGAATGGGTCGAAGGGCCGAAGATCATCGCAGAAGTCGGTTTCCTGGGGTTCGATGCCGAGAGAGTCATGGGCCAGCTGTCCGGAGTCGACGGCATCCAGGTATCCGGGTTCACACAACTGGACAGGTCAATGCTGGATGAAGGTAATGTTGTGATCAGGGAATTCATTGCGGAGGCAAATGGAGAACTCCCGGTGGACCTTTCGGCACTGCAAAAAGGTGAGATCCTGCTCCTTGACCTTGAACGGAACCAGATCACACCCGAAGTTCTCGGAATGACCTATGAAGCCTACATCGACTGGCTGCGGATATTGACCGGGGGCCTTGCGGAGTGCATACTCGATGTGCCGTTCACTGGGGAGGAATTGCACAAATTCGTTGAGGACTTCAAACCGTGGGCCATCCAGCTCAAGGGTAGCGAGGAAGAGAAGGTGGGGTACAAATCCTACGATGAGATCGACGCCTATTTTGATTATTACGACGAGTGGGCATGATCGAACTGAACGCTTTCCGGGCACCTGATGTCGATGCCGTCGTTGCCCTTTTTACAGAAACCATACATGCGGTAAATGCACAGGACTATTCAGATAGCCAGCTGAATGCCTGGGCGCCGAAAGACCCCGACAAAGCGGCATGGACCGACCGGCTGGAAGGGCAATACACACAATTAGCCTGGCAGGATGGAAAACTCCTCGGTTTCGGCACGCTGACGGAAAAGGGTCTTGTTGACTTCCTGTTTATCCACCATGCCCACCAGCGTGAAGGCCTGGCCAGCCTGATCTACCTGCGCCTTGAATTTGAAGCTTATCAGAAAGGCATCAGTCGGATCTATACGGAAGCAAGCATCACGGCCCGGCCCTTTTTCGAAAAGATGGGTTTCAGCGTGGTGTTTCCGCAGGAAAAGGAAGTGTGTGGTGTGCCGCTTAAAAATTACGTGATGGAGAAAGACCTGCTGGAACGGGCAGTTTAAAACCATTTCACAATGGAGCGTAAAATGTACTTTGAGCAGGTGTATGATGTGGTCCGGTCGGTCCCAATCGGACGGGTAACCACCTATGGCGCCATTGCAGACTACCTTGCCCTTGGATCGGCACGCATGGTTGGCTGGGCCCTGCGCAACATGTCCGCACAGTTTGACGGCGACGTCCCCGCCCACCGCGTCGTCAACCGCCTCGGCGAACTCAGCGGCCGCCACCAGTTTCCCACTCCGGAATATATGCAGCTCATGCTCGAGCAGGAAGGCGTCAAGGTGGAAAATGACCGGGTAGTGGATTTTAAAGGGAGGTTTTGGCATCCCGGAGAAGGAATGGATAATGGATAGGGTATAGTGGAGAATGAATGGAAAATTGAGAATTGAAAATTGAAAATTTGGGAGCACATATTGACTTAGTGCTTCTTTGTGACCCAAGTTGCCCTGGTGGTCAATCCCGGACAGCGTTAAGATAGGCTCAGGATTTAGATCCTTCGCATCCACAGCATCCTTCGCATCCACAGCATCC